>DATENV010000249.1:0-2032 GCA_035274805.1 Sphingomicrobium sp.
GAGCGGAGCGACGAGCTCGGTGATCTCGCGCAATTTGCCGGGATTGTGGGTCGCGATGACCAGCTTCTCCCCGATCGGCCTCATCGTCCGGTCGCCTTCAGCTGGGCCTGAAAAATTTCGCCGCAACCGATGCGCGCGAGACGAAGGAGACGAAGCAGGCCTTCCTCGTCGAACGTCTCGCCCTCGGCCGTCAGCTGAGCCTCGACGATCGCGCCGTCGGCGGTGAGCACGAAATTGCCGTCGCTGCCGGCGGTCGAATCCTCCTCGTAATCGAGGTCGAGGACGGCGTTGCCGCCGTGGATTCCGCAGCTCACGGCGGCGACCTGCGTGCGGATCGGGTCGACCGTCAGCGCCTTTGATTCCAACAGCTTGTCGACTGCGATCCGCAGCGCGACCCAGCCCCCGGAGATCGATGCGGTGCGAGTCCCGCCATCGGCCTGGATGACGTCGCAGTCGATGATGACCTGCCGCTCGCCGAGCGCCTTGAGGTCGGCGACCGCGCGCAGCGAACGTCCGATCAGCCGCTGGATCTCCTGCGTCCGGCCCGACTGCTTGCCCTTCGCCGCCTCGCGGTTGCCGCGGGTGTGCGTAGCGCGGGGCAGCATGCCGTACTCGGCGGTTACCCAACCCTGGCCCTTCCCGCGCAGGAAGGGCGGCACCCGGTCCTCGACGCTGGCCGTGCACAGCACGCGCGTGTCGCCGAAGCTGACGAGGCATGACCCTTCGGCATGGCGGGTGAAGCCGGGCTCGAATTTGAGTTCACGCATTTGGTCGGGGGCGCGTCCGGACGGGCGCATAAGGGCAGGTCTCCTGATACTGGTGCGGGCGCTCCCTAGACCGCTGAACTGCGCTTCGCCACCGTCATTGCGAGCGAAGCGAAGCAATCCACCTTTGTCTCTGGATTGCTTCGTCACTACGTTCCTCGCAATGACGGACCGCATGACCCAGCCGATCGGCGAATTGACCGACCGCATGCGCGACATCTTCGGCCAGGTGGTCGAGGCCTATCTCGAGCGCGGGCTTCCGGTCGGGTCGAAAGTGCTCGCCGGAAGCATTAACCTGTCGCCGGCCTCGATCCGCGGCGTGATGCAGGAGCTCGAGGAGCGCGGGCTGCTCACCCATCCGCACACGTCGGCGGGCCGGATTCCGACCGAGAGCGGCCTTCGCCTGTTCGTCGACGGCATCATGCAAGCCTCGGCCCCCGACCCGCGCGAGCGCGCGGAGATCGAGCGCCAGATCGTCCGCGACCAGCCGATCGAGGACGCATTGGCGGCCGCGTCGGCGGCGCTGTCGGGCCTGTCCCAGGCAGCCGGCGTGGTCCTCGCGCCGAAGCAGGAACTTCGGCTCAAGCAGCTCAACTTCGTTCCGTTGAGCGACACTCGGGCGCTGGCCGTGCTGGTCGGGGCCGACGGCAGCGTCGAAAACCGGATCGTGTCGCTCGAATCCGGGACGACGGCGGCCGAGCTTACCGAGGTCAGCAACTTCATCAACGCGCGGCTGTCCGGTCTGACGCTGGCGGAGGCGGAAGCCCGGCTGCGCTCCGAAATCCGCGACCGCAAGGAAGCGATCGATGCCGCGGCGACGGAACTGGTCGCCTCGGGCCTCGCCGCCTGGACCCAGGACCATGCCCGCCGACCGGTCCTGATCGTGCGGGGGCAGGCCAATCTGATCGACGTCACCGCCGACCTCGAACGCGTGCGCCGGTTGCTCGACGAGCTCGAGGAGGCGCAGGAGATTGCGCGGCTGCTCGAGGGCGCGCGCGATGCTCCGGGGTGCCGGATCTTCATCGGCTCGGAGAACCGGATGTTCGCTCTGTCTGGCTCGTCGGTGATCGCCGCGCCCTATCGCGGGAGCCAGGGCGAGGTGGTCGGCGTTGTCGGGGTGATCGGACCGACTCGGTTGAACTATGCGCGTGTGGTCCCCATGGTGGATTTCACGGCGAAAGCACTCACGAGATTGATGGCATGATGGACGCGAAGGACGAAGAGCAGTTGCACGACGAGGCCGAGGCCTTGCGCCGGGAGACGGCGGA
>DATENV010000250.1:0-3221 GCA_035274805.1 Sphingomicrobium sp.
TCGTCCTTTAGCTCTGCGAAATCGACGCCCGTCCGAACGTCGACCAGCGGATGGTGGAGCATCCGCTCGAACATCCTGGTGTAGCCTTCGAGCGGCATCGCCTGGAACGTGTCGCTGAAATAGCGGTCGTCGGTGTTGGTCCGCGTCGGGATGCGCGAGGTCACCTGCTTGTCGAGTTCGCTCGGGTCGAGCCCCCATTGCTTGCGCGTATAACCGCGGAAGAACAGCTCGTAGAGCTCTTGCCCGACGGCGTTGATCACCACGTCTTCGGACGTGCGGATTTCATCGACCGGCTCCGCGCGCGACGCCAGATATTCGGCCGCTTCCTCGTCGGTCTTGAGGTCGAGCCCGAACAGCTCGTTGAGCGTGGTTCGGTTGATCGGGATCGGCACGAGCTTGTCGCGAACCACCGCGCGGACCCGATGCTCGTACGGCCGCCACTCGGTGAACTGCGACAGGTACTCGACGACCTGCTCGCTGTTGGTGTGGAAAATATGCGGCCCGTACTTGTGGTACAGGATGCCCGCCTCGTTGGGCTCGTCATAGGCATTGCCGCCGATGTGCGTCCGCCGGTCGATCAACAGCACGCGGGCGCCGTGCTGGCTTGCAAGGCGCTCGGCGAGCACCGAGCCCGCGAAGCCGGCGCCGACGATCAGATAGTCGTAACGGCGCTTCTCGGCGCGATAGGGCGCATTCATTCCGCCGCCACCAGCAGGGCCTGGTTGGCGCCGTTGCGAACGCCGAGCACGTCGGCGATCAGGCCCGACATCCGCGCCTGCGTCGTATCCCAGCTGCTTGCCGACAGCATCAGGTCGGCCTCGGCCAGCCAGCCGCTTTCGCGATTGCGCGACAGTTCGAGCGCTTGTTCGCAGGCCGCGACGAACTCGTCCGCGGTAGACGCGATCTTCACGCCCTCGAGATGGCCGTAGTGGCGCACCACGTCCCGGACGGGGGTCGACACCACCGGCTTGCCGCCGGCGAGATATTCGGGGGTCTTGGTCGGCGAAATGAACTGCGTAGATTCGTTCATCGCGAACGGCATCAAGGCGACGTCCCAGCCCGCCAAATAGGACGGCAGCTGGTCGTAGGTCTTGCCGCCCAGATAATGGATGTTGGACCGCTTCGGCAGGTCCTCCGGCGCGATTTTGACGACCGGCCCGACCATCACGAACGACCAGTTCGGGCGCATCTTCGCGGCCGCATCGAGCAGCTCGGTGTCGAACCGTTCGTCGATCACGCCGTAAAAGCCGAGCCGCGGCTTGGGCAGGTCTTCCTGGTCGGCCGGATCGAACTGGCGCGCCCGTGCCTTGCAGAAATGGGCGCGGTCGACCGACGACGGGAAGCAGTGGATGTTGTCGTGGCGATGCTTCTTCGCCTCATAGAGGCTCGATCCGCCGGTGAAGACGACATCCGCGCGTTCGATCAGCTCCTGCTCGAGATCGAGCAGCCTGGCCGGCGCGAACTTGAACTTGCTGAGCTCGTCCATCGCGTCGAACACGGTGACGTCGGCGTCGAGATGCCGCGAGAAGGGGAGCATCATCGGGGTGTAATACCAGGCGATCAGCGTTCCCCGGATCGAGGCGACATGCGCGTCGAGCAGCCGCTTCAGCGTCGCCTCCCGAGCGTCGTCGGGCATGCCCTGCGGCAGGTGAGGGACGACCAGCCGCACCTTCGGCGCGTTCTGCGCCTCGCGGACTTGCAGGTAGGCGGTTTCGCGCGGACCGATGTCGACCGGCTCTTCCCAATAGATGACGTCCATCTCGCGGGCGAAGCGGCACATCAAATGCTGCGGCCGCTGGAACACGAAGTTCCACCGCAGGTGCGAGAAGCACAGCAAAGTCGCCGCTTCCGGACCTGGCGCCGAGGGCTCGGCCTCCAACGTTACTGGCACCCCGACGCGCGTCAGCATTTCCCTTGTACCTCCGTCTGTTTAGATAACCCTCAGATGAACGGACCGAGCGGCATTACGGTTCCGCAACCTTGATCGAAGTTAATGCGAATCCGGCCATGTTGCGGCGCAGCAATCGTCGAACCGTGACTGGCGTGCGCCCGGCGCGAACCGCTAAGCAATGTTACACATCCGGTACGGCCTCCGGTTAAGGGTCCGATTGACCCGATGGACCGCGCGTGGAAGGGGAAAGGCCTGCCGGACCTAGATGGGGACGATCCGCCGAATGGCAACCACGATCGAAGAGCTCGAAAAGCGCCGCGAGCTGGCGCGGCTTGGCGGCGGCGAGAAACGCATCGCCGCCCAGCACGCCAAGGGCCGGCTGACCGCCCGCGAGCGCCTCTCGGTGCTGCTCGATCCCGGCAGCTTCGAAGAATATGACATGTTCGTCGAGCACAATTGCGCCGACTTCGGGATGGAAACGCAGAAGGTCCCTGGCGACGGGGTCGTGACCGGCTCGGGCACGATCAACGGGCGCCTGGTCTATGCTTTCGCGCAGGACTTCACCGTGTTCGGCGGCTCCTTGAGCGAGCGCCACGCGCAGAAGATCTGCAAGGTCATGGACATGGCGATGAAGGTCGGCGCTCCGGTCATCGGCCTCAACGACAGCGGCGGCGCCCGCATCCAGGAGGGTGTCGCCAGCCTCGCCGGCTATGCCGAAGTGTTCCAGCGCAACGTGCTCGCGAGCGGAGTCATCCCGCAGATCAGCCTGATCATGGGCCCATGCGCGGGCGGCGCCGTCTATTCGCCGGCGATGACCGATTTCATCTTCATGGTGAAGGATTCATCCTACATGTTCGTCACCGGGCCTGAAGTGGTGAAGACCGTCACAAACGAAGTCGTGACGCAGGAGGAGCTGGGCGGCGCGGTCACCCACACGACCAAGTCGGGCGTCGCCGACGTCGCGTTTGAGAACGACATCGACGCGTTGCTCGCGACGCGCGAGTTCGTCGACTTCCTGCCCTTATCGAACCGCCACGACCTGCCCGAGCGGCCGTGCGAGGACCCTGCCGACCGCGTCGAGGAGAGCCTCGACACGCTCGTCCCGCCGTCCGCCGCGACGCCCTACGACATGCACGAGCTGATCCGGAAGGTCGCCGACGAGGGCGACTTCTTCGAGCTGATGCCCGCGCACGCAGCGAACATCATCGTCGGCTTCTGCCGGATCGAGGGGCGCACCGTCGGCGTCGTCGCCAACCAGCCGATGGTGCTCGCCGGGGTGCTCGACATCAATTCGGCCAAAAAAGGCGCGCGCTTCGTCCGCTTCTGCGAC
>DATENV010000251.1:0-3206 GCA_035274805.1 Sphingomicrobium sp.
AAAGAACGGCACGATCCCGAAATTGCCGCCGAACTGCTTTAAGCGGATGCGCGCCTCGAGCCCGAACTCGGCCAAGCCGCGGCCGCCGATCGGATCGCCCTCCATATCCTTGGGGCCGAGCTGCTGGTAGCCATAGCCGCGCACCGAGCCGCCGCCGCCCGAATAGAATCGCCGCGACGGCGCAAGCTGGAACACGCCGGCGCCGAAGATGGTGCCGACCCGGACCCGGCCGGCGACGACCGCGCGGTCGGACACCGGCCGATAGGCGCTCGCGTCGAACTGGGCGCGCGCATAAGTGAACTCGCCGCCATGCGACGACAGCTCGGGGCTGATCCTGCCGCTGAGGCGGAAGCCCCGCGACGGGTCGAGCAGGCTGTCGCTGCCGTCATAGCCGAGAGTGAGCGGCGCCGCGGCGATCAGGAAGGTCCGCGTGTCCTTGACGGCGGCGCTGCTGAACACGCCGCGCTCGTCGGTCGCGAGCCATTCGCCGCCGTACGACCAGGTCCATTTCTTCTGCCAGATGAAGTTGCTTTGCCGCTCGATATTCGCCGCCAGCAGCACCGTCCTGGCGCTGTAGGCGTCGAATTTCTGGTGCGAGGCGGAAAGCTGGGCATTGAACGTCTGGTCGCGCCGCATGAAGTTCGAGCGGCGGAACTGGACGCCCAGCAGCTGCTCGTTGGTGCCGGCGATACCGCGCAGCGTCAGCGCGCCTTCGGGATTGAGGAAATTGCGGTCGGTCCAGCTCGCTTCGACGCGCGCGCCCTGGGCGGTGCCATAGCCGAGCTCCCCGGCGATGGTATGCGACGGCGCGGGCTCGAGCCGGACGTTGAGGTCGACGGTCCGCCCGCCCTGCACCGGCACGAGCTGGATGTCGGCGTTGGCGACGAGAGTCGTGGCAATGAGCGCGCGCCTCAGGTCATCGACCTCGGAGCGCCGGAACGGGTCGCCCGGCTTGAACCGGGCGATGGTCGCGAGATGCCGCGCGCTGAACGGCGGACGGCCGCTGACCCGGATCGCGCCGAAGCGCGCGACGGGGCCCGGGTTAACAGGCAAGGTCAACGTGGCGAGGTGGGTCTGGTGGTTCACCTCGATGTCGCGCTCGCCGAGCCTGGCCTGTGCAAAGCCCTGTTCGCCCAGCGCCTGGGTGAGCGCGACGCCGCCCGCGATCACGTCCTCCGCGATGACCGGATCGCCGGGCCTGACCGCGAACACGTCGCGCAGGCCGGAGGCGGCCGGTCCGGCGGCCTCGAGGCCTGGAAGCTCGACCGATGCGAACCGGTATTGCTGCCCCGGCTCGGCCGTGAGGATGACGCGCAGCTCGGTGCCGACATTCTCGGTTCGCGGCTCGACAACAGCGTCATAATAGCCCTGCGAGCGGAGGATCTCGGCCAGCAGCTCGGCATCGGCACCCGCCCGGCGGCCGATCTGCGCGGCGTTGGCGGGATGCTTGCGCTCGTCCTCGAGCGTCGATTGCTTGCGGAACGCCTCGAGCAATTCCTCGGCATTGCCAATCGGCGCCAGGCCTTCGACCGCGACCATGTAACGGATATTGCCGCCGTCCGCCTTCGCGCGTTCCGCCTTCTTCGGAAGCGGAGCGGCGGTCGGGTCCGGAGCAGCCGGCGTGTCGACGGCATTGAGGTCGGGCCAGGCGACGCCGAGATCGGGCATCGGCGCGAGCGGCGCGCTCGGATCGAGCTCGGCCGGGTCGGGCGGCGGCGGGGCCGACTGCGCGGCGACGGGGGAGGACGTACAGGCAACGGCCGCGGCCGCGCACAGCAGCCGCGCGGCTCCCAGCCTTGAACCCCGCCCGATCATCCCGTTGGAAGACTTAGCCAGCGCTCCTGAACCGCGCCAGTACGTTACTCGGGCTTAGTGGACGGTTCCGCGCACTTCGTCGCTGCTCAGCGTCGCGATCACGCGCTCGATCTGCCGCCAGTGACAGAAACGCGCGACATTGCCCTGGTCGCGGCTGCGTTCGGCCCGCGCGGCGGCCTCGAACCCCGCATCGTCGCCGAAGCGCTCGATGAGGTCCGACGCGTCGGATAGCGCGAGCCGTCCATGGATGAAGGGGCTGTCCATCGACGCAGGCTTAGCCGACGGCCCGTTTCCCGACTGCCGACAAATGTCGTCAATTTCCTGTTGACCATGTTCATGGCGTTTGCGCGGATGCTCTGGCATGGGCGGCTTCATGCCCAGCACCGCGAAGGCCGGAGGATGCTTCCTCACCCTGTGCATCCTCGCCGGATTTCCGCTTGGGCTCGCGATCGGCAATCCGATGAAGGGTATCCTGATCGGGACCGGCGCCGGGATCTTGCTGGCTTTGGTTACCTGGCTGATCGATCGCCGCCGCCGCGGCTAGACGATCCGCCGGCCCGACCAGATCACGCGTCCGATCGGATTGACGTCCTCCAACGTGCAATCGGGCCAGTCGGGATAGGCCGGATTGTCCGACTGGACCGTGACGCGGCGGCCGACCGGGTTCAGGGCGAGCCGCTTGACCACCAGCGCATCGTCGATCCGCAGCACGTAAATGCCGTCGCGCAGCCGTTCCGCTGAATCGCCGAGGTCGACCAGGATGTCGTCGCCGGCATTCAGAGTCGGTGCCATCGAATCCCCCTCGACACGGACGATCGACAGGTTTGACGGCGCGCTCGGCGTCAGCGCTTTGAGCCAGCGTTCGTCGAACGCGAAATAAGGCTTGCCGAGCTCCTCGGTGACGATCGCGCCGGGGCCGGCCGACACCGTCACCGGGTGGCGCTTCACGTTGACCAGCCCTTGCGACCCTCTCGGCTCCTCGGGCGGCCCGCCAAGCAGGGTCTCAGCAACCCCGAAATAACGCGCGAGCTTGCGCCGCTCCTCCTCGCGTAGCCGCTTGGGAACGCCGCGGCGGACATATTGCTGAATATACGCCGCGTTGCGCCCGAGCATGCGCGACAGGCCGGCAAAGTCTTCGCCGCGCTCTGCGCACAGGCGCTCAAGAATCAGGCGGGGGTCGTTTAGCATTAATGCGCCCTTAGTAGTGATAGGAAACTGCCTAGACAAGTAGGAATTGCGTTGGGAAGTTAACGGCTGCCGAGTCGCAAGACTATAGGAACGCCAAGTGAATTTGCTCAGAGAAATAGAAAAATTCCTACGCCGTAATGATACGGCTCCAACCCGATTCGGACGCGATGCAGTCGGCGACCCGCGCTTCGTGTTCGACCTCC
>DATENV010000252.1:0-6746 GCA_035274805.1 Sphingomicrobium sp.
GTGGCAGGGCATCAGCACCGCGACATGATTGTCGCCGTTCGCGGTGCCGACCGCACGCACCGCCTTGGGCTGGCCGATCGCCGCCGCGATCTGCGCATAGCTGCGCGTTTCGCCGGCGGGGATCTTACGCAGCTCGCGCCACACCGCTTCCTGGAACGCGGTACCGGCGACGTCGATCGGCAATTCACGGGCGGCGAGCGGGCTGTCGATCGCGGCCAGCGCGCCCTCGACCAGCTCCTTGAGGCTGCCGCGATCCTCGAGGATCGTCGCATTGGGGAACTGTCGCCGCAGCGATGCCTCGCTGTCGTCGAACGTCAGCCGGCAAATCCCCTTGCTGGTCGCGGCGATCAGCATCTGCCCGAGCGGGCTGTCGAATTGGGTCCAGCGGATGGTTTCGCCGCGGCCGCCGTTCCGCCAAGCGGACGGGGTCATGCCGAGCCGCTCCTTGGCGTCGCTGTAGAAGCTGCTCGGCGCCGAATAGCCCGCGTCATAGACGGCGTCGGTGACGCGCCCGTTCGCCTTCAGCGCCGTTTCAGTGCGCCGGTTGCGGAGCCCCCGCGCATATTCGGCGGGCGAAACCCCGAGGTCGCGCTTGAAGATCCGCTGGAAATGATGCGGCGCGTAGCCGACGGCCTCTGCCAGCTCATGTAAGGTCGGCGGCTCCTCCGCCTGCTCAATCAGCTTGACTGCCTCGGCCACTGCCTCGCGGTCGCGGCCGACCTCGTCGGGCTTGCAGCGCAGGCACGCCCGGTAGCCCGCCGCGCGGGCTTCGTCGGCGGCGGCAAAAAACTCGACATGCTCGCGCTTGGGCCGCCGCGCCGGGCAGCTCGGCTTGCAGTAGATGCCAGTCGTCTTCACCGCGCCGATCACGCGGCCATCCCACGCCCGGTCGCGGCGCATGAACGCCGCCCAGGCGGTGTCCGCATCGAGGCGCGACACATTCTCCATCGGCGTCGATGTACGCTCGCCGGCCGCGGGTGCAAGGCTCGCCATCGTCAATTCCTTTCGATCTTGGCCGCGAAGCAGCCGCGGGTGGCGTTGTGGGCGTGGATCGTCTCGATCGCCGGGTTGTCGAACAGCTTGCGGATGCCCGCGTCCGCCTCGCCGGGCTGGGTGAGGATCGCCTCGGCCATCATCCCGTCGCGATCGAAGCCGCGCAGCGACAGCACGCGCCGGCCGAACACCGGCGGCACTTCATCGACGAACTCGGCGGGCTCCTCGACCCCCTCGGTGACGAAGATCGCATGGCTCGCGCGATAGGGGTTGGCGACGTCGTGGCTGACGTGGTTGAGCAGCAGCACGGTCTCGCCGACCTCGCGGTCGGTGAGGCTGACGCGGCAGGGAAAGCTGGGCTTGGCGGTGACGACCATGCGGACGACGCCCTGGGCGACCAGCTCGTCCTGGCAGAGGCCATAAAGATGCCGGTAGGGCGCCGCGTCGATTCCGGTGATTCGATAGGTCATGCGCCCTTGTACGGCGGCGCTTGTATCGGGGCTTCCGGCAGGTTGCGGTCAAACCGCAAGGACGCGGTTGCATCGCCGCAAGCCCCTTGCTAGGGGCCGCGCCATCCCATGGGGGCGTCGCGGAGCTAACCTGCAGCAGCGCCCCGTTTTTTCATGGGGTTAATTCCGGTTCTGGAGCTTTTCGCGCGTGGAGACATCCGGCGGCATTCGGGCCAGCTTAGCAGGGCGCTATGCGTCCGCTTTGTTCGACCTGGCTCGTGACCAGCGGCAGATCGAGTCCGTGGCCAAGAGCCTCGATGCGCTGAGCCAGGCGCTGCTCGATTCGAAAGATTTCGCCGAGCTGGTGGCGAGCCCACTGGTGTCGCGCGACGAGGCCGGCAAGGCCTTCGCCGGCCTGGCGCCGCAGCTCGGCCTCGATCCGATCACCGGCAATTTTCTCGCCGTCCTTGCGCGCAACGGCCGCAAGAAAGAGCTGCGCGGCGTGATCCGCGCCTTCCGCCGGCTCGCGTCCGAGCATCGCGGTGAGGCCACGGCGGAAGTGCTTACCGCGCGTCCCCTGAATGACGACCAGCTCACGCAGCTCAAGCAGCAGCTCCGCGCACGCGCCGGCCGCGACGTCAATGTCGACGCGTCGGTCGATCCCGAAATCCTCGGCGGAATCGTCGTCAAGCTGGGCAGCCAGCGCATCGACGCCTCCATCCGCACCAAGCTCAACCGTCTCGCATCCGCGATGAAAGGCTAAGACAGACAATGGACATCCGCGCCGCTGAAATCTCCCGCGTCATCCGCGACCAGATCGCGAATTTCTCGGCCGATGCCGAGGTCTCGGAAGTCGGCACCGTGCTTTCCGTCGGCGACGGCATCGCGCGCATCTACGGCCTCGACAACGTCCAGGCCGGCGAGATGGTCGAGTTCGACAATGGCACCAAGGGCATGGCGCTGAACCTCGAGGCGGACAATGTCGGCGTCGTGATCTTCGGTTCCGACGCCGAAATCTCCGAAGGTTCGAGCGTCAAGCGCACCGGGACGATCGTCGACGTGCCGATCGGCAAGGGCCTGCTCGGCCGCGTCGTCGACGCGCTCGGCAACCCGATCGACGGCAAGGGCCCGATCGAGGCCACCGAGCGCCGACGCGTCGAGGTCAAGGCGCCGGGCATCATCCCGCGCAAGTCGGTGCACGAGCCGGTGCAGACCGGCCTCAAGGCGCTCGACGCGCTGGTGCCGATCGGCCGCGGCCAGCGCGAGCTGATCATCGGCGACCGCCAGACCGGCAAGACCGCGGTCGCGCTCGACACCTTCATCAACCAGAAGGACGTCAACAAGAGCGGCAAGGAAGCCGAGAAGCTTTACTGCATCTACGTCGCCATCGGCCAGAAGCGCTCGACGGTCGCGCAGATCGTCCGCGCGCTCGAAGAGAATGGCGCGATGGAATATTCCATCGTCGTCGCCGCCACGGCGTCCGAGCCCGCCCCGCTGCAGTTCCTCGCGCCTTACACCGGTTGCGCGATGGGCGAATATTTCCGCGACAACGGGATGCACGCGGTGATCGTCTATGACGATTTGTCGAAGCAAGCCGTCGCCTATCGCCAGATGTCGCTGCTGCTGCGCCGCCCGCCGGGCCGCGAAGCCTATCCCGGCGACGTCTTCTATCTTCACAGCCGCCTGCTCGAACGCGCCGCCAAGATGAACGAAGGCAATGGTGGAGGATCGCTGACGGCTCTGCCGGTCATCGAGACGCAGGCGGGCGACGTGTCGGCCTACATCCCGACCAACGTGATCTCGATCACCGACGGCCAGATCTTCCTCGAGACCGACCTCTTCTATCAGGGCATCCGCCCGGCGATTAACGTCGGCCTGTCGGTCAGCCGCGTCGGCTCGGCCGCGCAGACCAAGGCGATGAAGAAGGTCGCCGGCTCGATCAAGCTCGAGCTCGCGCAATATCGCGAGATGGCCGCGTTCGCCCAATTCGGATCGGACCTCGACGCATCGACTCAAAAGCTGCTGGCGCGAGGCGCGCGCCTGACCGAGCTGCTCAAGCAGCCGCAGTACGCGCCGATGCCGGTCGAGGAGCAGGTCGCCTCGATCTTCGCGGGTACGCAAGGCTTCCTCGACAGCGTCGATGTGAAGGACATCGTCCGCTACGAGGCGGCGATGCTGAGCTTCCTCCGCTCGGACAAGCCCGAGATCCTCGCCAAGATCCGCGACACCAAGCAGCTCGACGACGACACCGCCGCCGCGCTCAGGGACGCGCTGAACGAGTTCGGGAAGACCTTCGCCTAAATGGCTTCACTCAAGGCCCTCAAGCTCCGCATCGGCTCGGTCAAGTCGACGCAGAAGATCACCAAGGCGCTGAACATGGTCGCGGCGTCGAAGCTTCGCCGCGCCCAGCAGAATGCGACCGCGGCGCGGCCTTATTCGTCGCGCATGACCGACGTGGTCGCCTCGCTGGCCTCGGGGATCAATCCAGGCCCACAGAGCCCCAAGCTGCTGTCGGGCACCGGCAAGGACGAGACCCATCTGATCATCGTCGCGACCGCCGACCGCGGGCTTGCCGGCGCCTTCAGCAGCAATATCGTCCGCGCGGTGCGGCGCCGCGCCGACGAGCTGATCGCCCAGGGCAGGACCGTCCTGTTCTACATTGTCGGCCGCAAGGGCCGCCCGGTGATCCAGCGGCTCTACCCGAAGTCGATCATCGCGCAGTTCGATACCAGCGAGGTCAAGAACCCGTCCTACGCCGACGCTCAGGCGATCGCGAAGGACATCATCGACCGCTACTCGACCGACGGGATCGACGTCGTCCACCTCGCCTACGCGAACTTCCGCTCGACGCTGGTTCAGGAGCCGACGATCGAGCAGATCATCCCCGTCGCCCCGCGCGAATCGGAGGAGAGCGCGCAG
Organism: Sphingomicrobium sp.; assembly: GCA_035274805.1. GTDB lineage: Bacteria > Pseudomonadota > Alphaproteobacteria > Sphingomonadales > Sphingomonadaceae > Sphingomicrobium. The sequence continues at coordinate 4,362 of DATENV010000252.1, forward strand.
CCGAAGGCCGGTGCGCCGGCGGCGGTCGAATATGAGCCCGACGAGGAGGAAATCCTCGCCGACCTGCTGCCGCGCAACATCGCGGTGCAGCTCTACCGCGCGCTGCTCGAGAACCAGGCCGGCTTTTACGGCTCGCAGATGACCGCGATGGACAATGCGACGCGCAATGCCGGCGATATGATCAACCGCCTGTCGATCCAGTACAACCGCACCCGCCAGGCGGTGATCACCACCGAGCTCATCGAAATCATTTCGGGCGCCGAGGCGCTCTAATCCAAATTGAAGGCAAGGAAGACAGACATGGCCACCGCCGCCGACATCAAGCCCCAGCCCCGCACCAGGAAGGCTGCCGCTGCCACTGGGACGCCGCAGGCCCCGCGCCCGACGAGCAACATCACCGGCCGCATCAGCCAGGTGATCGGCGCCGTCGTCGACGTCGCGTTCGAGGGCGACCTGCCGCCGATCCTGACCGCGCTCGAGACTGACAATGCCGGCAACCGCCTGGTGCTCGAGGTTGCGCAGCACCTCGGTGAGAATGTCGTCCGCACGATCGCCATGGACTCGACCGACGGCCTGACCCGCGGCCAGGAAGTCCGCTCGACCGGGTCCGAAATCCGCGTTCCTGTCGGCCCGAAGACACTCGGACGGATCATGAACGTGATCGGCGAGCCGATCGACGAGCGAGGCCCGATCGGCAGCGACCTGTCGGCGCCGATCCACGCCGAAGCCCCGGCGTTCGTCGACCAGTCGACCGAAGCGTCGATCCTGGTCACCGGCATCAAGGTGATCGATCTCCTCGCGCCTTATGCGAAGGGCGGCAAGATCGGCCTGTTCGGCGGCGCGGGTGTCGGCAAGACTGTGCTGATTCAGGAGCTGATCAACAACATCGCCAAGGGCCACGGCGGCGTGTCCGTGTTCGCCGGCGTCGGCGAGCGCACCCGCGAGGGCAACGACCTTTACCACGAGTTCCTCGAGGCGGGCGTCATCGCCAAGGACAACGACGGCAATCCGACGCCGGAAGGCTCGAAGGTCGCGCTGGTGTTCGGCCAGATGAACGAGCCGCCGGGTGCCCGCGCCCGCGTCGCACTGTCCGGCCTCACCCAGGCCGAATATTTCCGCGACGTCGAGGGTCAGGACGTGCTGTTCTTCGTCGACAACATCTTCCGCTTCACCCAGGCGGGCTCGGAAGTGTCGGCGCTTCTCGGCCGCATCCCCTCGGCGGTTGGCTATCAGCCCACGCTGGCGACCGACATGGGCACGCTGCAGGAGCGCATCACTTCGACCAACAAGGGGTCGATCACCTCGGTGCAGGCGATCTACGTGCCGGCCGACGACTTGACCGACCCGGCGCCGGCGACCTCGTTCGCCCACCTCGACGCGACCACCACGCTCAGCCGCGCAATCTCCGAGCTTGGGATTTATCCGGCGGTCGACCCGCTCGATTCGACCAGCCGCGTCCTGACTCCGGCGGTCGTTGGGCAGGAGCATTACGAGACCGCCCGCGCCGTCCAGGAGACGCTGCAGCGCTACAAGAGCCTGCAGGACATCATCGCCATTCTCGGCATGGATGAGCTTAGCGAAGAGGATAAGCTGGTCGTCGGCCGCGCGCGCAAGATCCAGCGCTTCCTGTCGCAACCGTTCCACGTCGCCGAAGTGTTCACCGCCATCCCGGGCAAGTTCGTCCAGGTCGACGACACCGTCCGCTCGTTCAAGGCGGTGGTAAACGGCGAGTACGACCACCTGCCGGAGTCCGCTTTCTATATGGTGGGCGGCATCGAGGAAGCAGTCGCCAAGGCCGAGAAGCTGGCGCAGGATGCCTGATTTTTTGAGGGCCCCCACGCGAGCATTCGACACCGTGATTGAGAGCAAAAAAGCAAATGGCTGACCTGCATTTTGAGCTGGTGACTCCAGACCGGCTGGTGATGTCCGCCGACGTCTACATGGTCGTCGTGCCGGGCAGCGAGGGCGAGTCCGGCATCATGGCCGGCCATGCGCCGTACATGACGACGCTGAAGAATGGCGAGGTGGCGGTCTACAAGGCCCAAGGGGGTCAGCCGGAGCGCATCTCGGTCACCGGAGGCTTCGCCGAGGTCAGCGACAAGGGCCTCACCGTTCTCGCCGAAAGCGCCGACCCGAAAGCCGCTTAGCGTCGCGTTTACCATCCGGCCGCTACCAATGCGGCCGATGACGGTAGCGTTCCCTCCTCCGACCATCTCGGAAGCGCGGTTTGCTAAACCGCCCGCGTGGCATCCCCTGTGGATCGCCTTCGGACTGACCGCGCTCGCGACCGCGTTGCGCCTGTCCGGCACCGTCGACTCCGATGTTGCCTGGCAGCTGTGGATCGCCGGCCGCCTCCATGCCGGCGCAAACCTCTACCGGGACATC
>DATENV010000253.1:0-2336 GCA_035274805.1 Sphingomicrobium sp.
GTTCCGCCCATGCCGGCCGCAACCCGGAGGATGGACGCAACGCGCTGGTTGCGGCGGCCGAGCTCGCGCTGCGGCTATCGATGTCGAAAACGCCAGGCCTGTCGATCAACCCCGCGAAGATCGACGGGGGCTCGCCCAATAATGTCGTTCCCGACCTCGCGATCCTGCGCGTCAACCTGCGGCCGCGCACGACCGACGACCAGGAGATCGCGGCGCGGCTGATCGCAAAGGCGCTGGACGAGACCGCCAAGCAGCACGACGTCTATATCGAGGCGCACGGCGGCTTCGGCCGCCCGCCCAAGCCGCTCACCGAAGCGGCCGAGGCGCTGTTCAACCTGGTCAAGCAGGCCGGCGCCGACCTCGGCCAGGGCATCGACTGGCGGCCCTCGGGCGGGGTGTGCGACGGCAACAACATCGCCGCCTGCGGCGTGCCGGTGGTCGATACGATGGGGGTGCGCGGCGGCAAGATCCACAGCTCGGAGGAATATCTGATCGCCGACAGCCTGCCGGAGCGCGCCGCCCTGAGCGCGCTCAGCATCCTGCGGCTGGCCGGGGAAGTCGCATGAGCTTCCGCGTCCGCCCGGCGACCGCGGAGGACTTCCCCGCGATTTATGAGATGGCCAAGCTGACCGGCGGCGGATTCACCAACCTGCCGCCCGACCGCGCGACGCTGGTCGCCAAGCTCGCCCGGTCCGAGCAGAGCATCGCCCGGCCGGAGGACGAGCAGACCGGCGACATGTACATGTTCGTGCTCGAGGATCCGGACAAGCGGCTGGTTCGCGGGACGTGCCAGATCTTCGGCCAGGTCGGGGTAATCCAGCCGTTCTATTCCTACCATTTGAGCACCCTTACCCAGTCGAGCCCCGAGCTCGGCAAGACCTTCCGCAACCAGTTGCTCACGCTGACCACCGACCTCGAGGGCTCATCGGAAGTGGGCGGCCTGTTCCTTCACCCGCTGGCGCGCGCCGGCGGGTGGGGATCGCTGCTCGCGCGCAGCCGCTACCTGTTCATGAAGCTGCATCGCGGGCGGTTCGGCGAGCGCACCCTCGCCGAGCTTCGCGGCGTGATGGACGAAGCCGGCAAGTGCCCCTTCTGGGACGGTCTTGCCGGCCGCTTTTTCGGCATGAGCTTTCCTGAGGCCGACGAATTCAATGCGATCAATGGCACGCGCTTCATCGCCGACCTGATGCCGCGGACGCCGATCTATGTCGCGTTGCTCGCCGAATCCGCGCAGGCCGTGATGGGCCAGCCGCACCCGACCGGCCGGGCGGCGCTCAGGATGCTCGAGGAGGAAGGTTTCCGCTACGACCGCTACATCGACATTTTCGATGGCGGGCCGACGGTCACCGCGCCCACCGACCAAATCCGTACGATCCGCCAATGCTCAGCGGACACGGTGTGCGAGATCGCCGACGGCGGACGAACCAAAATGCTGGTCGCGGCCGGCCGGCTCAATGATTTCCGCGCCTGCTGCGCGTCGGTGAAGAAGCATCCGAAAAAAGGCATCTGCATCGACCGCAAGGCCGCCGGGCTGCTGCAGGTCGACGTCGGCGACGAGGTCGTCGCGGTAGCCCGCTGATGGCGCTCGCCGAGATCAATTTCGACGGTATCGTCGGGCCGAGCCACAATTATGCCGGGCTCAGCCTCGGGAACCTGGCCTCGACGCGCAATGCCGGGGCGGTATCGCAGCCGCGCGCGGCCGCGCTCCAGGGCGTCGACAAGATGCGCGCCAATCTCGCGCTGGGACTGGCCCAGGGGATCTTACTGCCCCACCCCCGACCCGACCGCGCCTGGCTTGGCGAGCTTGGCACGACCATCGAGCAGGCCGAGCCGGTGTTGGCGGCCAATGCCCTGTCCGCCTCGGCGATGTGGGCGGCCAATGCCGCGACGGTCTCGCCAGCGCCGGACACCGCCGACGGCAAGTGCCACCTGACCGTCGCCAACCTCAAGACGATGCCGCATCGAAGCCACGAATGGCCGGCGACGTTGGCGCAGCTCAAGCTCGCCTTCGCCAGCGAAGCGTTCGCCGTGCATGCGCCGGTCCCCGTGGCGTTCGGCGACGAGGGCGCGGCCAATCACATGCGGCTGGCTCAATCGCACGGCGAGCCCGGCGTCGAGGTATTCGTGTTCGGCGTTTCGGGCGGCGCCTTCCCCGCGCGGCAACATGTCGAAGCATCGAGGGCGGTCGCCCGGCTGCATCGGCTCGACCCCGATCGCGTCGTCTTCGCCGAGCAATCCGAGGAGGCGATCGCGGCGGGCGCGTTTCACAACGACGTCGTCGCGGTCGCCAACGAGCGCGTGCTGTTTGCGCATGAACAGGCGTTCGCCGACAAGCC
>DATENV010000254.1:0-3435 GCA_035274805.1 Sphingomicrobium sp.
CGCGCGCTGCGGCGGCTGTCGGCCGGCGATGTCGACCAGGCATTGGCCGAGACGATGCGGCTTCCGGGCGCGGCCCGGGCGGCGGACTGGACCGCCAAGGCGCGGCGCTACGTCGCCGCCCACCGCGCGCTCGACGAAATCGAATCCGCCGCGCTTCTGACTCGCTAGGCCGCAAAACGGGTTGGCAAGCGACTCGCGGTTTGCGAGTCTCGCGCGCCAGCGCGGGTTCAGGGTGCCGGCGCTATACATCTGCAATGGGCCACTAATCCGGGGAGGGATTGAAGCCATGACGTCACTGTGGGAGCGCCTTGGTCTGGGGCTGGTCGTTGTCGCCGCCGCATCGGTCGGCGCTTCGGCGACGACGCAGCAGGCAGTCTCTCAGCTTGCGCCTCCGTCAGTCACGCCCGTTCGCGCCATCCCGTCGGCGCCGCCTTACATCCGCAATCGGGTCGACGAGCTCGGCCGCCAGTTCAACGGCCGTGTCGGGATCGCGGTCAAGTCGATCGACGAGGGCTGGAGCACCGGGTGGAAGGACGATGACCTCTACCCGCAGCAGAGCGTCAGTAAACTATGGGTGTCGATCGCGGCCATGGACGCGGTCGACAAGCGCAAGGTGTCGCTCGACGACCAGGTCACGCTGACCCGCGGCGACCTCACCCTGTTCCATCAGCCGATCGCGGCGCGGATCCTCGGCGGCGGCTACACGACGACGCTCGGCGACCTGATGGTCAAGGCGATCACCACCAGCGACAACACGGCCAACGACAAGCTGATGCGGTCCATCGGCGGCCCCGAAGCGGTGCGCGCGGTGATCAAATCGAAGCACCTCGGCGCGATCCGCTTTTACGACGGCGAGCGCGCGCTGCAGAGCCGCATCGCCGGGCTAATCTGGAGCCCGAGCTATTCGATCGGCAACGCCTTCTACGAGGCGCGCAACGCGCTTCCGCTCCGCGTGCGCAAGGCGGCCTTCGAGCGCTACGTGAACGATCCGTTCGACGGGGCCTCGCCCGCGGCGATCGTCAATGCGCTCGCCCGCCTCAAGCGGGGCGAGCTGTTGTCCCCGGCCTCGACGCAGCGGCTGCTCGACATCATGAGCCGCACCAAGACCGGCGCCAATCGCCTGAAGGGCGGGCTCGCCAGCGGCTGGGTGCTCAACCACAAGACCGGCACCGGCCAGGTGCTCGGCAGCAGCCAAGCCGGCTACAACGACATCGGCATCCTCACCGCGCCCGATGGCAGGAGCTATTCGGTGGCGGTAATGATCAAGCTGACCTCGGTGCCACTGCCGGTCCGCATGACTTTGATGAATAATGTCGTGCGCGCGGTGATCGCCCAGCACGACATGCAGTACGCGAGGTTCGCCCAGCAGTAGCTTGACGGGGCCGGCGCTTATTCGACTTTGGCGCCGCCGCTCGCTTCGACCGGCTTCACGTGAACCGTCTTGATGTTGACGAACTCGTGGATGCCGAACGCGCCGCACTCGCGGCCGTAGCCCGAATGCTTGACCCCGCCGAACGGCGTCCGCGGGTCGGAACGGACGTTCTCGTTGACGAAGCTCATGCCGGCCTCGAGCTCGTCGGCCGCAATCCGCCGGCCACGGTCGAGGTTCGAGGTGAGCACGCCCGAGCCGAGGCCGAACTCGCTATCGTTGGCGATCCGGATCGCGTCGGCTTCATCCTCGGCGGCGATGATCGCGGCGACCGGGCCGAACACTTCCTCGTCATGCGCCGGCTGTCCCGCACGCACGTCGGTGAGGATGGTGGCGGGATACCAGGCGCCCGGCCTGTCGGGAACTTTGCCGCCGACGAGGAGGCGCGCACCCCTCGCGATGCTGTCTTCGACCTGGCGGTGGATTTCGTCGCGCGCCTTCACGCTTACCATCGGCCCCAATTTCGTATCGTCTTTCGCCGGGTCGCCCATGTCGTAACCGCGCATGGCTTCGGTCAGCGCGGTCTCGAACGGTTCGAGGATGGACCGGACGACGATGAACCGCTTGCCGGCGATGCAGCTCTGGCCGCCGTTCACCATCCGCGCCTTGGCCGCGATCTTCGCCGCCGCCTCGATATCGGCGTCCTCGAGGACGACATAGGCGTCCGAACCCCCGAGCTCGAGCACGCATTTCTTGAGCACCGACCCCGCTTCGGTGGCGACCGCGCGGCCCGCAGCGACGCTGCCGGTCAGCGTGACGGCGGCGACATGCTCATGCTTGATCAGCGCTTCGACGTGGCGGGTCGGGAGCAGCAGGGTGCGGAACAGGTCGTTCGGCAAGCCGGCCTGGTGGAACACCTCCTCGATCGCCAGCGCGCAGCCGGGCACGTTGCTGGCGTGCTTCAGCAGCATGCCGTTGCCGGCCATCAGCGCGGGCGCGGCGGCGCGAAACACCTGCCAGAAGGGGAAATTCCACGGCATCACCGCAAGGACGATCCCGATCGGGTTGAACGCGACGAATGCTTCGCCGCCGCCGCCGATGTCGGCCGGCCGGCGCGCGAGATAATCCTCGGCGTGATCGGCGAACCAATCACAATGGAACGCGCATTTCTCGACCTCGGCGCGGCCGTCGGTCACGGTCTTGCCCATTTCCTCGGTCATCAACCGCGCAAACTCGTCCTGGCGCGCGCGCAGGATCGCGGCGGCCTTGTGAATGATCGCGGATCGCTCGGCGAAGCTGGTCCGGCGCCAGTCGCGATAGGCAGCGCGGGCGGCCATCGCCGCGGCAAGCGCGTCGTCGAGCGTATGCGGATCGTAGGATTTGCCGGGTTCGCCGGTCGCCGGATTGATCGTCTTGAGCTTCGCCGCTCTCGCTTCGCTTCTTGTCAGTTCGATCTGGTCGGCCATGAACGAATCTCCCGATATAGAGGCACCTAGACCGATGGCACGCACCGACCAAGGCGGTTGACCTCGGCGCGCCGCGCCGCGAGACCGAGACGGCGACAAGGAGTTCAAGGTGAAGGTCCTGTTCTACGGCCGCCTCGCCGACGCCATCGGCCGGGACATCGAGCTCGAGTCGGGCGAGGATTGGTCGGTGGCCGAACTTCGCCGGCATGTGGCGGCGAGCCATCCGGAAGCGGCAGATGCTCTCAGCCGCTCACGCGCTGTAATTGCGAGCGCGATGGTCGGCGATGAGCATGTGATCGCCGCGGCCGACGAGGTCGAATTCCTGCCGCCGGTTTCGGGCGGATGAGCGTCGTCGCGCAGCTCGAACCCGACGTCCTCGACCCGCAACTCGAGCTGGCCGAGCTCACCGAGCAAGCGCGTGGCGATGGCGCGATCGTCGCGTTCATTGGCCTCGCGCGGCCCGAAACCACGCGCGGCGATGCGGTCGATGCGATCGTGCTTGAGCATCATCCGACGATGACGCGCCAGTCGCTCGAAGACATTGCCGTCGCCTGCGGCCAGCGTTTCGACGTCAGCCATGTGCGGGTCGTCCACCGCTAT
>DATENV010000255.1:0-14743 GCA_035274805.1 Sphingomicrobium sp.
CTAAGGCCTACCGGAGGCGCGGGGCCGCCGTTGACGACGTTGTAGAGCGGGCCTGGAGTCACCGGAGGAAGCACCGGCGGGATCGGTGCCGCTCCGACGATTCCGGCGAGCGGACTGGTTGGCCGGCGCACCTTCGGCAGCGCGCGCTGGTGCAACGCGGGCTGGCGCCTTTGCTTAAGGCTGGCGAGCGCCCCTGCCGCCCGCTCGCCGGGCGAACGGCTCTCGAACAGGCTCGCGACCGTGTCACCGACCGCCTTCAGCCCATTGACGCCCTGCGCGATGCCGTTCCGGAAGGCTCCGGCGGCGTCGTTTTGAGATCCCGGCCGGAACATATCGCGGCCATTGTAAACCGCGATGCCCACTGCCGCGGCAAGCGCAACGACGCTTGCGATCACCGCGCCGCGGCGTGTCGCCAGCGAAGCGGCCAAGGTGCTCATCGGCACCGTTCCACGGCGCGGACGAGTTTGTCGGAGCCCGTCGTGGCAAACAACAGGAGTCGCGTGGATCGCGCATTTTCACGCGCCTGGAGCCGATATGGCGCACTGCCCCCATCCGCCCCGGCGTCGCTGAACACCCCTCCCCGATCGTTCGGTATGAACGACCACGGCCGCGCCGCCTCTAGCTGCGCCGCGACAAAGCACTTCCCGAAAGCGTCGAGCGATTTCGTTGAATCGGCGCGAAGCATCGGCCCCTGCAAGTCCGGGTGCGCCGCCACCGCGGCGAGGAGCAGGATCGATTCGCTCAGCAACGCAGCCCCAATACATTATTATCACGCCGTTAACCGTCCACGCGTGAATTTGTTTCGGTCGGCAACGCTAACGGGAAAACTACTGAGCGATTTCAGACATGCGGATTTCTGAGGGCGCGAGGCCTTCGGGCTTTCGATTGGTAGCGGAGGAGGGACTTGAACCCCCGACACGCGGATTATGATTCCGCTGCTCTAACCAGCTGAGCTACTCCGCCCCAAAACCCGGAAAGCACCCATATGCCGGGTGCCGGAGGCGCGGGATATAGGTGCGCGCACGAAGGCGGTCAACGCGAGGAACCGCTTACCTTTGCTCTCGTTGAGCGGGCAAGCAACACGAGGTTTTGATGGACCCCTTAACCCCGCTCGACACGCTCTGCCGGATCATCCTGAGGGCCCGCGAATATGAGGCGCAGACCGCGAGCGATTATGACCGCGGCGAAGATCCCGACAATGTCGATGACGAGCAGGAGGGCGCGCTGTCGGTGCTCGAGGACGACATCAACGACAGCGTCGAGGAAGAGCTGCAGGCGGTGTTCGAAGACCTCGGCGAAGACCAGCTCGCTGAAGTGATCGCTTTCTGCTGGGTCGGCCAGGGCACGTACGAAGCGGCCGACTGGGACGAGGCGATGGAAGAAGCGCAGCAGCTGGTCAGCGACGGGACCCAGGGCGCGATCGACGAGCTGATGGAGCAGCCGATGCTGGCTTCGGTGCTCGAGGCCGGGCTCGCGGCTTTCGAGCTAAGCTGCGACGGGATCGGTGAGCTCTCCTAGCGCCCGCGGAACGCATAAACCGCCAGTTCCTCCCACGGGCCGCCCAGGTAACGGTGCAATCCCAGGCCGCTGACCGCCAGCGGGCGTGGGCGAAAGTCCGCGTCCAGCCGGCTCATCAGCGCTCTCGCTTCCGTGGGCGCGACCTTGTTCTGGATCGTGACGTGCGGCCGCCATCCGCCGGCATCCTGCGCGCTCAGCAGGCCGTGGAAATCGGTCGCGAGCTCGCGGCGGACGCGGTCGAGGTCGGTGGAGACGATGCGGAAGGCGACGCCGCCGCCGAGGTCCATCAAACCCTCGATCGAGGCCTGCGGCGGTCGCTCCGACGAGCACCGTGACAAGGCCCGCCTCACCTCGCCTTCGCTCGACGGCGGCAGCGCATGGAACATCGTGAGGTGCGCCGGAAGCCGGTTGCGTTCCGCCGGATAGTAAGTGCGCCGCAGCTGGTCGAGCCAGGTGAGATCGCGCGGCGCGATCTCGGCCGTGACGATCAGCGCCCCGGCCATTGATCGCGCGGAAGCTCGTCGAGGCGCTCGAACTCACTTGCGCCAATTCGTGCGAGAACCGCCTCGCCGTCCACCTCCGCGTCGGCCCAGGGAAGCCGCCGGAGCGTTTCGCCCACCCCGCCGACCCCACCCTGGGAAACGACGACATAGCTGAGCCGACCGCTGGAACATCCCGCCATGCCGTCGATGCAGCGGCCCAGCTCGGCCTTGCCATCGGTCACCGGCGCCCGCGATAGCAGCGAAATCGGAAACAGGGCCTCGCCCGGCGTTTGCTCGCTCGCTTCCGATGCGGTGCGCGCGCCCTCTTCCACCTTCGCCTGGCGTCCAAGCCAGCGCCAGATGCCGAAGATGTTGAGAACCGTCAGGACGACGTTGGTCCAGATAAGCGCCGGCTGATCGGTCATCAGCCCGGCGGCAAGCCACGCCAGCGACCCGATGAGGAACACGCAGAAGCCGTAGCCGGTGATCCTCGAACCGAGGTTCGACGCGGTCATCGACGCGGCAATGATGGTCGCAATCGTCGCGACCCAGGAAATGCTGTCAGTCATTGCGCCGCAATGCGCGGCGCCGCCGGAGGTTCAAATCTCGACCTGGCTGCCGAGCTCGACCACGCGGTTGGTCGGCAGCTTGAAGAATTCCATCGCGCTTTCGGCGTTGCGCAGCATCCAGGCGAACAATTTCTCGCGCCAGATCGCCATCCCCGGCCGCGACGAAGCGAGCAGGGTCTGGCGCGCGAGGAAGAAGCTGGTGTCCATCATCCGGCACTGGGTGCCGATGTCCTTCAATTGCGCGAGCGCCGACGGGACGTCGATCTCCTCCATGAAGCCATAGCGGAGCAGGACCCGGAAGAAGCCCGACCCATAGTCCTTGGTCTCGAGCCGCTTTTCCAGCGTCACATAGGGCACGTCCTCGATTCGGACGGTGAGCAGGATCACGCGCTCGTGAAGCACCTTGTTGTGCTTGAGGTTGTGCAGCAGCGCGTGCGGAACGCCGCTTGCCGAGCTGGTCATGAACACGGCGGTGCCGGGCACGCGCGCCGCGCTCGGTGCGGCCGACTTGATGAAAATCTCCATCGGCAGGCTCGCCTCGTTCATCCGGTCGATCATCAGCTTGCGGCCCTTCGCCCAGGTGGTGAGGAAGGTGAAGGCGATCGCTCCGACGAGCAGCGGGAACCAGCCGCCGGCCGGGATCTTGAGGAGGTTCGCCGACAGATAAGTGAAATCGACCGCGAAGAAGAGCGCGAGCAGCCCGGCGACGACGTACCGGTTCCAGTTCCACATTTGCCGCAAGACGACCGTGATCAGCACGGTGTCGATCAGCATCGCACCGGTCACCGCGATGCCGTAGGCCGCGGCGAGGTTGGACGAGCTGCGGAAGGTCAGCACGAGCAGGATGACCATTGTCATCAACGCCCAGTTGATGATCGGAATGTAAATCTGCCCAGCGGCGCTCTCGCTGGTGTGGGTGATGCGGAGGCGCGGCACGAAGCCGAGCTGGATCGCCTGCTGGGTCACCGAAAATGCGCCCGAGATGACCGCCTGGCTGGCGATCACGGTGGCCGCCGTCGCGAGCAGGACCAACGGCAGTCGCAATTGGTCAGGCGCGAGGTAGAAGAACGGGTCCTTGACCTTGGCGAGCGCGGTGGCCTGGTCGAGCGACAGCAACATGGCGCCTTGCCCGAGGTAATTGAGCAGCAGGGCCGGCAGCACGAAATACACCCACGAAATGCGGATCGGCTTGCGCCCGAAATGCCCCATGTCGGCGTACAGCGCCTCGGCGCCGGTAACGGCGAGGACGACCGACCCCATGGCGATGAAGGCGCGGACGAAGTCGGATGTGAAGAAATGCACCGCGTTCAGCGGGTTCAGCATCGCCAGGATGACCGCCGGGTAGTGGACGATCTGCATCGCGCCGAGCACGGCGATGGTGGTGAAATAGAGCAGCATGACAGGGCCGAACATCAGGCCGACGCGGGCGGTCCCGCGCGACTGGATGGCGAACAGCCCGACCAGGATGCCGATCGCGATCGGCACCACGAACGGCTCGAGCCCGGCGTTGACCGTGGTCAGGCCCTCGACCGCCGACAGCACCGAGATCGCCGGCGTGATCATCGAATCGCCGTAGAACAAGGCGGTCGCGAACACGCCGAGCATGATCACGCCGCTGGTCCACTTCTTCTTGCCCGAAAGCGTGCGGTTGATCAGCGCGAGCAGCGCGAGGCTGCCGCCCTCCCCCTTGTTGTCGGCGCGCATGATGATGCTGACGTATTTCAGCGTCACGATGATCATCATCGACCAGAAGATCAGGCTCAGCACCCCGAAGATGTGGAGCTGGTCGACCTTGAGCTCATGATGGCCGGCGAAGGTCTCGCGGAAAGCGTAGATCGGCGAGGTGCCGATGTCGCCGTAGACGATCCCGATCGCACCGATCACGAGCTTGTAAAGCGGCCCGTGGGCATGGCCGTGCGCAGTGTCGTGCGGGGCCTCGGCTACGGCGCCCCCGGTCGCGGTGATGTTCATGTGTTGAGGTTCAGACCCGGCAGACTGCGAACTCGCATCCCTTGAGCCGCGAGCGAGATGCTCGGCCACGGACGGCGCTCCGTAGCACTGCCGTTTCGGCCCCGCAATCGGACGGGACAGAGGCGGAAAGCCCGTCTATAGGCCCGCGCAATCGTCATGGATGGAGCGAACGAATAAATGCGCATCGGGGTGCCAAAAGAGATCAAGGTCCATGAGTATCGCGTGGGCCTGACGCCGGCTTCGGTCGCCGAGCTGGTCGCGCACGGCCATGAGGTCGTCGTGGAGACCAAGGCCGGGACCGGCATCGATTGCCCCGATGGCGCCTATGAGAAAGCCGGCGCGAGCATCCTTCCTGACGCCGCCGCGGTGTTCAAAGCCGCCGACATGATCGTCAAGGTGAAGGAGCCGCAGAGCCAGGAGATCGCGCTGCTCGAACCGCGGCACATCCTGTTTACCTACCTCCATCTCGCCGCCGACAAGCCGCAGGCCGAAGGGCTGATGAAATCGGGCGCGACGTGCATCGCTTATGAGACGGTGACCGCGCGGAACGGCTCGCTTCCGCTGCTGAAGCCAATGAGCGAGGTTGCCGGGCGGATGTCGGTCCAGGTCGGGGCGCACTATCTGGAGAAGGAGCAAGGCGGGCGCGGCGTGCTGCTGGGCGGCGTTCCGGGCGTCGCGCCGGCCAAGGTCGCGATCCTCGGCGGCGGGGTCGCCGGCGTGAATGCCGCGCAGATGGCCACCGGGATGCGTGCCGACGTCACCATCTACGACATCAACAACGACCGCCTGGCCGAGCTTGACATGTTCTTCTCGAGCCAGATCAAGACGGCCTACGCGTCGCGCGCTGCGATCGCCAACGCGGTGAAGGAGGCCGAGCTGGTGATCGGCGCGGTGCTGGTTCCCGGTGCCGCGGCGCCCAAGCTCGTCACCCGCGACATGCTGAAGACGATGAAGCGCGGTTCGGTGCTGGTCGACATCGCCATCGATCAGGGCGGCTGCTTCGAAACCAGCCATGCGACCACGCACGCGGACCCCGTCTATGTGGTTGACGGGATCATCCATTATTGCGTCGCCAACATGCCGGGCGCTGTCGCGCGCACCAGCGCCTTCGCGCTCAACAACGCGACGCTCCCTTTCGCGCTCAAGATCGCGAACCTCGGAGCAGACGAAGCGATGCGGCAGGATCCGAACCTTGCCGCGGGGCTCAACGTCTCGAGCGGAAAGATCCGGCACGAGGCCGTCGCCGAAGCCCTCGACCTGGCTTACGAACCGGCCTGATCCTTAACAGCGCTCGGGGGTTGGCTGAGCGCCGCGACACCCTGCTCGACGAGCGGGCGCCATCCGGCATCCTTGGGCGCCGACGCGAGAATGCGTTGCCAGATCGCCACCGCGCCCTGGCGGTCGCCCGAGCGCGCCAGCGCCAGGCCATAAAAGAAGGGCGCCGCAGGATGCCCTGGCGCCAGCTCGGCCGCGCGGCGGTAGGCGAACTCCGCCGGCGGCGTCAGCCCGCGGCCATGGTCGACGAGGGCGTTGCCGAGGCCAATCCACAATTGCGGATCGCCCGGGTAGCGCCGGGCGGCATTCTGCAGGATGCCGACCGCGTCTTCGGTCTTGCCGTCGCGCGCCAGGGCTTCGGACATGCGCAGCCAGCTCTCGGCCGCCGTGAAATGCCCGAAAAAGGCATGGCGCGCATCGGTCAGCGGGAAGACGTCGCGCTGCTCGCTTGCCTGAACCGCCGCGCCGGGAAGGCCCGGCCGGCCCTGCAACGCGTAACCCGACGCGCCGAGCAGCAACGCAGCGGCGCCGGCGGTCAGCAAGCCGCCGCGGACCCCGAGCGACCACAGCAGGCCGATGCTCGCCGCGATCAGCAACAGCAGGATCAGCCAGCCCATCAGTCTCGCCCCTTCAACCTGATGCGGCGACGGACGAGCCACGCACCGGCGAGAAGCAATGCCAGCGGCGCCAGCCACAGCGGCCACGCTGCCGGCTCGGCGGTGGGCTTGAAGCTGATCCAGCTGCCGTAGCGTTCGACCAGCCAGCTGCGGATGGCGGCGGGCTTCTCGCCGGCGGCGATGCGCCGTCGGACGAGGTCGCGCATGTCGCCGGCCAGCTCGGCATCGGAATCGGCGATCGACTGCCCCTGGCAAACGAGGCAGCGAAGCTCCTCCATCAGTGCCTGCGCCCTGGCTTCCTGACGCGCGTCCGGAAGCTGGCGGTTCGCCCAGTAAGCCGGCGGCAGATTGCTGTCCGCGAGCAGCGGCTGCGCGACGAGCCACGCCAACAGGAGCGCCAGGACCCTCATTTCAATGCCGCCAATTGCTCGAGGACGCCGGGTATATTGGCCTCGGTAAGGGGGCCGACATATTGGTGGCGGATGGTCCCACGCCCATCGATCACGAACGTCTCCGGAACCCCCGAGGAACCCAGCGATATCTGGGTGCCCGACTGGGGGTCCGCACCCAGCCTTTCATACGGATCGCCATGGCGCGCCAGGAACGCTGTGATCGCCTCGGGCGTGTCCCGAACCGCGATTGCATCGATCGTGACACCGCGGCGCCGCAATTCGCCGAGGACCGGCGCTTCGCTGACGCATGGCACGCACCAGCTCGCGAAAACATTCAGCAGCCGGGGTTTACCGTCGGCAAGATCGGCGGACTTCAGGCCGGGCTTGGTCGGGATCGCCGGCGCCAGGTCGAATGCCGGGACCGCGCGCTCGACCATTTGCGAGCGGATCGCCGGATCGGACGGCTTGATGAGACGCCACGCAAAGCCGGCGACGAGCCACAGCAGCAGGATGATCGGGATCAGGCGCAGCCCGCGGCTCATGCGTAGCGCTCCCGCCGCCAATCCGCCGCCCGCTCGTGCCGGCGCCGCAAGCGCCAGAGCCGCCCGAACAGGGCCAGCGCGCCGCCCAGGCCGATCAGCCCGCCGCCGGCCCAGATCAGCGTGACGAACGGCTTCCACCACAGCCGCAGCTGCCACCCGCCGGACGGATCGGCCTTGCCGACGACGGTATAAAGCTGCCCATTCCAGAAGGTATCGATCGCCGCCTCGTTGGTTTCGGTCGGCGGGTCCGAGAAGTAGCGCGTCTGCGGCTTCAGGATCACCGGCCCGGCGCCGCGGCTGGCGCGAAGTTGCGCCTCGACCGCCGTCCAGTTCTTCCCCGCGGTCGGCGTCACGTCCTGCAATTGCACCAGCCACGGGCCGACGTTCAACGTCTCGCCGAGGCGGGCCACCGCCAGCCGCTCGCTGGTGAAGGCGGCATTCGCGGCCATCCCGGCGAGCGCAACCGCAATCCCGAAGTGGGCGATGACCATGCCCCATGTTGCCAACGGTGCGCGCAGTGGATTCCGCGAGATCAGCGGCAACAGGCTCGCCGCTGCGAGGAACGTCGCGACCACGAAGCCGAACCGCGGCAGGAGACCGATGCGCGGCGCCAGGATGACGGTGATCGCCAGCGCGCCGACTCCCAACAACAGCGGGATGGTCAGCTGCTTCAACACCGGCCGCCGTTCGCGCCGCCAGCTGAGCAGCGGCCCCATCCCGACCAGCACCGCGAGCACGAGCGCCAGCGGGCCGGCCACCGCGTTGAAATAGGGCGCGCCGACCGACAGCTTTTCGCCGCTCAACGCCTCGACGAACAATGGATAGAGCGTGCCGAGGAAGACGATCCCGAGGATCACGCTGAGAATCAGGTTATTGATCACCAGCCCGCTTTCGCGGCTGACCAGCTCGAACGGCGCGCCCTCTTTCAGCGTCGCGCCGCGCAGCGCGAACAAGACGAAGGCGGCGCCGACATAGAGCGCGAGCAACGCCAGCAGGAACGTCCCGCGCTCCGGGTCGATCGCGAAGGCGTGGACCGACGTCAGGATGCCCGAGCGGACGAGGAAGGTGCCGACCATCGACATCGAGAAGGCGATCACCGCCAGCATCATCGTCCACGCCTTGAGCGCGCCGCGAGCGGCCAGCACGTTGATCGAATGGAGCAAGGCGGTCGCTGCCAGCCACGGCATCAGCGAGGCGTTTTCGACCGGGTCCCAGAACCAGTAGCCGCCCCAGCCGAGCTCATAATAAGCCCAGTAGCTGCCGGCGGTGATCCCGAGCGTCAGGAAGATCCACGCCGCCAGCACCCACGGCCGCATCGCGCGGGCCAGACGGCTGTCGACATCGCCCGTCAGCAGCGCGCCGACGGCCAGGCTGAACGCGACCGACAGCCCGACATAGCCGAGGTAGAGCGTCGGCGGATGGAAGGCGAGGCCGGGGTCCTGCAGCAACGGGTTGAGCCCCTGCCCGTCCGGCGGCGCCGGGTCGAGGCGCGCGAACGGGTTCGAGGCGATCAGCAGGAACGCATAGAAGCCGAGCGCGAGAACGGCCTGGCTGCCGAGCCCGGCGATCAGCGTTCGCTCGCTGGTTCGGCGCGAGAACAAGCCGACGAACGCCCCCGCGACGGCGAGGATCGTCACCCACATCAGCATCGAGCCCTCGTGGTTCCCCCACGCGCCGGCGACCTTGTAGACGAACGGCTTGTCGCTGTGGCTGTTGGCGAACACCAGCGCGACCGACATGTCGCTGCGCGCAAACGCCAGCAGCAGCATCGCGAAGGCGAGCAGCGTCAGTAGGCCCTGCACGACCGCGACAGCGCGCATTGGCCGAGCGACGTCGATATTGCTCCTCAGCGCGAGCAGCATCAGCACCAGCTGGTAAGCCGCGAGCCCGGCCGCGAGCCACAGCGCCGCAAGGCCGGCCTCGGCGATCATCTCTTGAGCGTCTTCGCGGCCTTGTGCTCCGCGGCGAGATTGCCGAGCTCCGGCGGCATGTAGCGCTCGTCATGCTTGGCGAGGATGGTGTCGGCGACGAAGATCCCGCCCTGCAGTCGGCCTTCGGCAACCGCGCCGCTGCCTTCGCGGAACAGGTCGGGCACGATCCCGCGATAGCGGACGGTTGTCGCTGCCTTGCCGTCAGTCACCACGAAGCGGACCGTGACGCCGTCCGTTGCGCGCTTGATCGACCCCCGCTCGACCATGCCGCCGAGGCGGATCGCCTGACCCTCCGCCGCCTTGCCGGCGGCGATGTCGGCCGGCGTGTAGAAATATGCGGCGCGGTCCTTGAGGCCCCACATCGCCAGCAGCACCGCTAGCAGCACCGCGGCAACCGCGGCGACGACCAGCACCAACCGCTGGTTCTTGGGCTTCAAATCCCCTCTCCTTTAGGGGAGGGGTGGCTCAGTGTAGCTGAGCCGGGGTGGGGCATCACTCGCGGACGCCCTTTCGCAGGGCGTCGGCCGCCGCTTCGGCGCGGCGCATCGACGCGAACGCCCACAGCAGCATCGCCCCGGTCAGCGCGACGGAAACGCTGTAAGCGGCGACGACGAACGGCCACGGGTTCACGACGCCATCCGCCGCATCCGCGCCTCGACCTTCGCCTCGGCGAGCTCGGCGCGCATCCGCATCAGCGTCGCAGCGCCGAACAGGCAGGTGAACCCGATCAAGGTCAGCGGGAGCGGCCACAGCAGGCTGTTGTCGATCGTCGATCCGCTGATCGAGATGCTCTGCCCTTGGTGGAGAGTGCGCCACCACAGCACCGAATAATGGATGATCGGCAGGTTGATCGCGCCGACCAGCCCGTAGATCGCGGCGATCCGGCCCTCCCCGCCCCGCTCCCGCTCGGCCGACGCCAACGCGATGTAGCCGAGATAAAGGAAGAACAGCACCAGCATCGAGGTCAACCGCCCGTCCCATTCCCACCAGGTGCCCCAGGTCGGCCGGCCCCAGATCGAGCCGGTGACCAGGCACATCGCCGCGAAGGTCGCCCCGGCGGGGGCAACCGCGCGGCCAGCGATAGCAGCGAGGGGATGGCGCCAGACGATCTGGCTGAGCGAAGCGCCCGCGATGCCAAGCCATCCGGCCATGCCGAGCCACGCCGCCGGCACGTGCACGTAGAGGATGCGCACGGTCTCGCCCTGGAGATAATCGGGCGGCGTCAGCGTCAGGCCGGCCGCCATGCCGCCGACCGCCAAGGCGAGGCCGACCAGCAGCAGCCAGATCGTCGCCGGCCGGGCGAAGCGCAGGAAGCGGGCGGGATTCGCGAGCGCGTGCATCACTCCTCCCTGTTGCGAAGCAATGGGGAGGTGGCAAGCCGAAGGCTTGACGGAGGGGCCCCTCCACCATCTTCGGTGGTTCCCCTCCCCACGAGCTCTGCTCGCAGGGAGGAATTCATCGACCGATCAGCCGCTGTGCCATGGCGTCGGCAACCGCCGCCGGATCGCGGCCGCTCTGCTGGCTCTCGGCCCAGATCTGCTCGAGCCGCACGGGGATGCCTTCGATGCGCTGGCGAACCAGGCTCGCGTCGCCGTCGCCGAGGAACTCGGTGCAGACGTTGATGATGCCGCCGGCGTTGATCACATAGTCGGGCGCATAGAGGATGCCGCGCGCCTGCAGCCGCTGCCCGTCCTCCGGCATCGCCAGCTGGTTGTTCGCTCCGCCGGCGACGATCGGCGCCTTCAGCGCGGCGATGCTTTGCTCGGTCAGGATCGCGCCGAGCGCGTTCGGGCTGACGACGTCGGCCTCGAGGCCCAGCACCTCGTCGGCCGGCACCACTGTGCCGTTGGTCGCGTCGGCGAGCTTCTTCGCCTTGGCCTCGTCGACGTCGGCGATGCTGAGCTTGGCGCCTTCCGCGCAGGCATGGAGCGCAACGCCGGTGGCGACGCTGCCGGCGCCCTGCATCGCGATGTGCAGGCCGTCGAGGCTGTCCTTGCCGAGCGCGTGCTTGACCGCTGCCTTGATGCCGAGGAACACGCCGAGCGATGTGTGCGGACCGGGATCGCCGCCGACGTCGCCGCCCGAATTGGGCAGGCCGGCGACGAACTTGGTCGAGCGCGCGACCTCGATCATGTCGGCGACGTTGATCCCGACGTCTTCGGCCGTGATGTAGCGCCCGCCGAGCCCGTCGACCGCCTTGCCGAACGCATGCAGCATCTCGGGCGTCTTGGTGCGGTTTTCGTCGGCGAGGATCACCGACTTGCCGCCGCCCAAGGGCAGCCCGGCCATGGCGTTCTTGTAGCTCATCCCGCGCGACAGCCGCAGCGCATCGGTCAGCGCTTCCTCATCCTTGGCATAGTGCCAAAAGCGCGCGCCGCCGGCGGCCGGGCCGAGGTGCGTCGAATGAACCGCGATAATCGCTTTGAGGCCGCATTTCTCGTCGGTGACGAAGCGGATGTCCTCATGCGCATCGAAATCGGGCAAGCCCCAGGGCGTCGTCATCGTGTTTTGAATTGTCCGAAATGCATAAGATGGGAATGGGGCGACCGAGGGGACTTGAACCCCCGACCCCTGGTACCACAAACCAGTGCTCTAACCAGCTGAGCTACGATCGCCACGGGATCAAAGGAGTGGTTCCTTTGGCCGCGCGCGCCACTTAAGGGGCGGTGCAGGCGAACGCAAGGAGCGGCGGCGGTGACCTGCAGGGCGACTCATGCGAGCCACTGCACAGCGGCCGCGCAGCCATGCAATAGGCACGCACTAGGCAAGAGCTAAGCAAACGCTTTCCTACAGCCAGGCGGATGCGATAGACCTGTCCTGAGCGGCGTCGAAGGATGGATCACTCCTTTCCTCCGAGGAGCGCACGATGATGACCCCCTGCAACTTCCAGCCCGTGCGCCGCAAGCCGAGCGGTCCCGCGTGCGCACCGCACGGGCTCGTGCATTCGCCAGCCGGTCGCGGTCCCGAAGTAGACAAAATAGACATACCCCCCTCCCCCCGTCGCACTCGCGCGTTGAGGTGACAACTTTGGCAACTTTGAAGACGGAGAAGGACAGCCACTGGCGATGAATCCGACCATCGAAAAGTTCGGCTATCCGGGGACTTTGCTCAAGGAGTTCGAGCATTGGCTGGTGCTGCTGCGCCCGGCGCAGGTGACGCTCGGCAGCCTGGTGCTCGCGGCGAAGAGCGATGCCACGGCCTATGCCGCGCTCCCCCGCGAGGCGTTCGCCGAGCAGGCCGAGGCAGTCGCGGCGATGGAGCGGGCGCTGGCCGGCTTCGTCACCTACGAGCGGATCAATTATCTGATGCTGATGATGGTCGACGCAGAAGTCCATTTCCACGTGATCCCGCGCTATGCGGAGCCGCGCAGCTGGGACGGCGTCGAATTTCCCGATGCGGGCTGGCCGGGACCGCCGCGGCTCGACAGCGCGGTCAAGCTCAATCCCGATCAGCTTGGCAGGTTGGTGACCGAAATCAGGTCCAACTTTCGATAAGTGCCCGCGATATCCAGGATGGAGTAATTTGTTGCGGGCGGAATTGCGCAGGCGCATCGTCCTGCCGGGGAGAAGCCATGGCGAGTCGCCGCGCGAAATCGCCTACCGAAACGGTTTCCCTGCGGGAGACCCTGGTCTCGGCGGGGCTGGAACCGGACCTTGCCGAATTGCTCGACAAGATGCCGCATCGCACCGTGCAGGTCGATCCGCGGCGGCCGTTCCGCGACCCGGGCGCGCCGCGCGACGAGGTGATGTTCGTCCGCTCGGGGATCCTGTCGAAGTTCAAGTCGGATGTATCGGGCCGGCGGCAGATCGTCGCGCTGCGCTTCCCCGGCGAGGGCATATTGCCGCGCGACGGCCCGGCGCAATACGGGATCCAGGCGATCGTCCGCAGCGAGGTGATGGTCGGCAAGGCGAAGGACTTCGATCCGATCGTCGACGCGCACCCCGCGATGCAGCGCTTCTTCTGGCGGCTGGTCCAGCGCAACGAGGCGATCGGTTATGAATGGCTGGTCAATTGCGGCCGGCGCGATTCGACCGCGCGGGTCGCCCACCTGCTATGTGAGACGGCGGTCAGGCTCCGCGTCGATGAGGATGCGCGGATGACCAACCCGTTCACCCAGCAGCAGATCGCCGACATCACCGGCCAGACCTCGGTCAACGTCAATCGCGTGCTTGCCGACATGGAGCGCCAGGGGCTGATCAAGCGCCACGGGCGGGAGATCGAATTCACCGACTGGGCCGAGATGCGGCGCGTGGCGAGCTTCCAGCCCGCCTATCTGGAGGTTTGATGCACCAGCTCGGTGGTGGGCGCGGTAGGGTTTGAACCTACGACCCCACCCGTGTGAAGGGTGTGCTCTACCACTGAGCTACGCGCCCGCCGATCGCGGAAAGGAAGCGGCGGATATAGTGCCAGGGCGACTTCTGTCCAGCTACTGGACCGCGTCCTTGAGCACCTTGCCCGGCCGGAACTTGGGCTGCGAGCTGGCCTTGATCTGCATCGGTTCGCCAGTCCGCGGGTTGCGGCCGGTCGAGGCCTTGCGGCGGGTCACCGAAAAATTGCCGAAGCCGACGAGGCGCACTTCGTCGCCGCGCTTGAGAGTCGAGGTGATCACCTCGAGCATTGTTTCGACGGCGCGCATCGCGTCGTTGCGGCTAAGCCCCGAGCGATCGGCGACATGACCGATCAGTTCCTGCTTGTTCATGCCCCAAGCTCTCCCTCACCGGCGGCCAGACTCGCGCGCACGGAGCGTCGGCCTTTAAGGCAAGACTCTCCGCCCCTGTCCAGTGGCTGGAATGACGATCTTCGCGTTTCATCGCGAGACTCTGGGGTCTGGCGAATCTGGCGCCTATAAGCGCGAGACTCGATCGAATTCGATGCAGGAGCCACCATGCGAAACGACGCACCCGAAGCGCTGTCGCCCGTCTCCGGGGATTTCGTCGGCCGGATCGAAACGGAGCTGCTGAGCCATCGCAAGGTCCTGATCTTCGGGGACATCAACGACCGGCTGGCGCGCGATGTTTGCTCGCGCCTCCTGTTGCTGGCGGATCGCGACGCCAACGCGCCGATCGATATCTACATCAATTCGCCGGGCGGCCACGTCGAATCCGGCGACACCATCCACGACATGGTGCGCTTCATCCGCAACGACGTGCTGATCAACATGATCGGCACCGGCTGGGTCGCCAGCGCCGGCGCGCACATCTTCCTCGCCGGCGCGAAGGACCGGCGCTTCTGCCTCCCGAACACGCGGTTCCTGCTTCATCAACCCGCCGGCGGTACCCGCGGCATGGCGGCGGACATCGAGATTGAAGCGCGGGAGATCCTGCGCATGCGCGAGCGTCTCGTCCGCATCATTTCCGAGGAAACAGGCCAGCCGATCGATCGGATCAACAAGGACATCAACCGCAACCACTGGCTCACCGCCGACGAAGCGATCGACTACGGCATG
>DATENV010000256.1:0-2590 GCA_035274805.1 Sphingomicrobium sp.
CGAAAACCCCAGCTTCGAAATCAACGCCGCGCTGCTCTCCCGCTGCCAAGTGCTGATCCTCCGCCGGCTCGATCATGGAGCGCTCGAAGAGCTGGTCCGCCGCGCCGAGGCGCTCGAGGACCGGGTGCTGCCGGTGACGCCCGAAGCACGCGAAGCGCTGATCGCCAGCGCCGACGGCGACGGCCGCTTTCTTCTCAACCAGGTCGAGACCTTGTTCTCGGTCGAGCTCGAACAGCCGCTTGGCCCGGCGGAGCTAAGCGACCTGCTCCACCGCCGCGTCCCGGTCTATGACAAGGACCGCGAAGGCCATTACAACCTCATCTCGGCGCTCCATAAGACGATCCGCGGCTCCGATCCGCAGGCCGCGCTCTATTATCTGGCCCGCATGCTCGTTGCCGGTGAGGAGCCTCTTTATCTCCTTCGCCGGCTGACGCGAGCCGCGGTCGAGGACATCGGCATGGCCGACCCGAACGCTCTTCTGCAATGCCTCGCCGCGAAGGAGATGTACGATTTCCTCGGCTCGCCCGAGGGAGAGATCGGCCTCGTTCAGGCATGCCTCTACCTCGCGACCGCGCCGAAATCGAACGCCGCTTACACGGCCCAGAAGAAGGCGTGGAAAAGCGCGCAGGAAACGGGCTCGCTGATGCCGCCGATGCACATCCTCAACGCCCCGACCAGGCTCATGAAGAATGTCGGCTACGGGAAGGGCTATGCCTACGACCATGACGTCGACGAAGGCTTTTCCGGGCAGAATTATTGGCCCGAGGAAATGGAGCCGCAGGACTTCTATCAGCCAACCGACCGCGGTTTCGAAGCGCGCGTGAAGGAGCGGCTGGACTATTGGAACGAGCGGCGCAAAGCGCTGCAACAAAAGGACGAAGACGCGGGTTGAGCCGCGCAGCGACAGGAGGGACAACGAGCATGTACGATACGAGTGCCTACTGGCAGGCCCAGCTGATGAACTGGGGACCCAAGGTCCTCATCGCCATCCTGATCCTGGTCGCGACGTGGGTTGTCGCCCGCGCGGTCAAATGGGTCCTCCAGAAGGCGATCGATCGCACGCCCGCGCTCCGCAAGCATATGACCGGGTCGCCGGAAGAAACGGTTGGCCATCAGCTCGGCACCATCGCCAAGCTGATCATCTGGCTGGTCGGCATCATGGCCGCGCTTCAGTTCCTCGGCTTCGCGCAGATCCTCGCCCCGATCAACGAGCTGGTGACGGAGATCTTCGCCTTCCTGCCGCGCCTGATCGGCGCCGGGCTGATCTTCTTCGTCGGCCTGATCGTCGCGCGCATCGTCCGGCAACTGGTCGAGACCGTCCTGATCGCCGCGAATGTCGACGGGCTGATGGCGCGCATCGGGGTCGGTTCGAGCGAAGGCACGACGCGCACTGCGCCGGACGCAGTCCCGCCGGGGGCGGCGCCGGGCGCCACGCGTGCGAGCATCGCCAAAGCGCTGGGTATCCTGGCCTATGCCGCAATCATCATTCCGATCGCGATCGCCGCCGTGAACGTGCTGGGCATCGAGGCCATCTCCGGCCCGGCCACGCAGATGTTGACCCAGATCGGCAACGCCATACCGCGCATTCTCGCCGCGGCCCTTTGGATCGGCATCGCCTTCATCGCAGCCAAGTTCCTCAAGACGATCATCGAGGCGATTCTTCCACCGACCGGATTCGACGATGCGATCCGCTCGACCGGCGTGTTGCCGGCCACCGCCTTCCCGTCGCGGATCGTCGCCAACATCGCGATGGTCGCGATCATCCTCGCGGCGTCGATCGAGGCTGCGCGGCAGTTGGGCGGCGACCAGATCGCCATCTTCCTCGCGCAGGTGACCGAGCTTGGCGGCAAGGTGATCTTCGGCACGTTGATCATCGTCGTCGGGATCTTCCTCGCCCGCATTATCGCCAACCTGGTCGGCAGCGGGACGGGCGAAGGCGGCTATGCGCAGACGCTCGTCCGTTATGCGATCATCGCCTTGTTCACCGCGATCGGCCTCACCTTCATGGGCCTTGCCGACCAGATCGTGATGATGGCCTTCGGGCTCATCCTCGGCTCGGCGGCCGTCGCGACCGCCCTCGCCTTCGGGCTTGGCGGTCGTGACGCCGCGGCGCGCGTGCTTGAGCGCTGGTCCGACCAAGGCCCGCCGCCGGCCCGTCCGGCGCCGCCGAAACGCATTCGCGGCACGCCGCCGCCGTCGGACGAACAGCCGCCGCTGGTGTGAGCGACCGCTTCGCCTCCTTCGTCGCAATCGATTGGTCGGGCGCGAAGGGGAAGCGGCACAAGGGCATCGCCATCGCCGAGGCGCGCGGGGATGCAGCGCCGCGGCTGGTCCGGCCAGGCCATGTCTGGTCGCGCGAGGAGGCCCTCGGCTGGCTCCTCGAACGCGCGGCGGCGGAGCCGACCCTGTTCGGGTTCGACTTCAGCTTCGCGCCGCCGATCGTCGAGCACGGAGAATATCTGCTCGGCGAGGCGAGCGTCCCGAAGACCGCCCGCGAGTTCTGGGCCTATGTCGATCGCACATGCGATGACGAGGATTTGGGAGCGGCCAGCTTCCTCGAGACCGCGCACCGCAAGCATTTCTACTTCGG
>DATENV010000257.1:0-24298 GCA_035274805.1 Sphingomicrobium sp.
ATCGTCACCGCGATTCTCCACGATACGATCGAAGACACGCTCGCGACGCCCGAGGAAGTCGAAAAGCATTTCGGCAAGGACATCGCGCGGCTGGTCGACGGCGTCACCAAGCTCAGCAAGATCGAGGCGCAGAGCGAGAACGAGCGCGCCGCGGAGAACCTCCGCAAGTTCCTGCTCGCGCTCAGCGACGACATCCGTGTGCTGCTGGTCAAGCTCGCCGACCGGCTGCACAACATGCGCACGCTCCATCACATCCCGGCCGAGGACAAGCGCCACCGGATCGCCCGCGAGACGATGGATATCTACGCGCCGCTGGCCGAGCGCATCGGCATGTACGAGATGATGACCGAGATGCAGACGCTGGCGTTCGCCGAGCTCGAACCCGATGCTTATGCATCCATCACGCGGCGCCTGAAGCAGCTTACCGAGTCGGGCGGCGACCTCGTCAACCGGATCGGCCTCGGGCTTCAGCTGTACCTCGCCGACAACGGCCTCGAGGCCGAGGTCACCGGCCGCCAGAAGCACCCCTTCTCGATCTGGAAGAAGATGGCCGAGCGGCACATCAGCTTCGAGCAATTATCCGACGTGATGGCGTTCCGGATCATCGTCGCCGACGTCGGCGAATGTTACCGCGCGCTCGGCCTGATCCACCGCCGCTGGCCGATGGTCCCTGGCCGGTTCAAGGACTACATCTCGACGCCCAAGCGCAACGGCTACCAGTCGCTGCACACCTCGGTCATCCACGATTCCAAGATGCGGATCGAAATCCAGATCCGCAGCCGCGAAATGCATGAGCAGGCGGAGCGCGGGCTGGCCGCGCACTGGGCCTACAAGGAAGGCAAGCCCAAGGGCGACGTCACGATCCCCTGGGTCGATGACCTGGTCGAGATCCTCGATCATGCCGAGAGCCCCGAGGAGCTGCTCGAGCATACGCGGATGGCGATGTACCAGGACCGCATCTTCGCCTTCACGCCGAAGGGCGAACTGATCCAGCTGCCCAAGGGCGCAACGCCGGTCGACTTCGCTTATGCCGTCCACACCGATCTTGGCGACCGCACCGTCGGCGCGAAGGTCAACGGCCGCGTGGTGCCGCTACGGACCATGCTGGAGAACGGCGACCAGGTCGAAATCCTCGCTTCCGAGGCGCAGCATCCGCAGCCGAGCTGGCTCCGCTTCGTCGCGACCGGCAAGGCCCGCGCCGGGGTGCGCCGGTTCGTCCGCCACAAGGAGCGCGACGAGACCATCCAGCTGGGGCGGAAGATCTACGACGAGATCGTCGCTCGCCTGCCGGCCGAGCTCGACAAGGACGCGCTCAAGCGCGCGCTCAAGAAGCTCAAGATCGAGAATGAAGACGAGCTGATGATCGCGATCGCGCGCAAGCGCGTCAGCGACGAACTGCTTATGGAAGCCCTGATGCCGGGCTCAGCCGGCGGCGACGTCGCGCCGCGCCCGCTCGGCCAGCGCCAGGCGATTTCGATCAAGGGCCTGACGCCCGGCGTTGCTTACCATCTCGCTTTATGCTGCCACCCGATCCCGGGCGACCGGATCGTCGGCCTGCGCCGCGAGGACGAGGAGATCGAAGTCCACGTCATCGGCTGCGACACGCTGGCGAGCGGGATCGACGCCGACTGGCTCGACCTGGCGTGGGGCGAAGGCTCGGACGGCGGCGCGGCGCGGCTCGCAGTGATCCTGCGCGACATCCCCGGCGCGCTCGGCACGATGTCGAGCATCCTCGGGGCAAAGCATGCCAACATCATCAATCTTCAGCTCGCCCACCGCGACGGCAGCTTCCAGACCTTCCACCTCGACATCGAGGTGCACGACCTCGCGCACCTGCACGCGATCATCGCCGCGCTCCGTGATGCCGAGCCGGTCAGCTCGGTCGAGCGAATCTAGACTCTCGTCCGCCCCTTCTCGCGCTGCGCCCGCGCGTGGGCGTCGCCGCCGGCCAACACCGCGAGCATCACCAGGTCCGACGCGCTCGCCGTCATCGGCGCGATCTGCACCGGATGCTCGAGGCCGAGCATGTACGGCCCCATCACGCTCTCACCGCCGAGCTCGCGCAGCAGCTTGGCCGACAGGCTGGCCGATTGCAGGCCGGGCATGACCAGGATCGTCGCGGGGCCGCTGAGTCGCGTGAAGGGGTAATAGCGCTTCTGCATCTCGTAATTGAGCGCGACGTCGGGCGCCATTTCGCCCTCGAACTCGAAGTCGGCCTTGAACCCGGACAATAATTCGACCGCGCCGCGCAGCTCCTCGATGTGCACGCCGGGCGGGTTGCCGAACGTCGTGTAGCTCATGAAGGCGACGCGCGGCTCGATGCCCATGCGCCGGGCGAAAGCCGACGAGCGCATTGCGATCGCCGCATATTGCTCGGCCGTCGGGCGCTCGGTCACCGCGGTATCGGCGATCAGGATGGTGTGGTTGCGGCCAACCACCACGGTGATGCCGAACGGCGTCGCCTCGGGCTCGTCGTCGATCACCAGCCGCACCTGCTTCAGCGATTGGCTGAACGGCCGCGTGGTGCCGGTGATCATCGCGTCGGCTTCGCCGAGGGCGAGCATCGCCGCGGCGAAATAGTTGCGGTCCTGGTTGACGAGCCGCTCGACCTCACGGCGCAGCATGCCGTGGCGCTGGTGCTTGGCATAAATATAATCGACCGCGCGGCCGACCAGCGGTGAGTTGCGGCTGTTGAGGACTTCATACTCAAAGGGGTCTTCGACGCCGATTTCCTTGAGGAGGTCGTAAACCTCCTCGCGGCCGACGAGGACCGGGGTGCCATAGCCGGCTTCCTTGAAGGCGATCGCCGCGCGCAGCACGTTGGGCTCCTCGCCTTCGGCGAACAGCACGCGCTTGGGGTTTTGCCGCGCATTCTCGTAGGCGAGGCTCATCACTGCGACGGTGGGGTTGAGCCGCGCGCGCAGCTCCTGCCGATAGGCCTCCATGTTGGCGATCGGGCGCTGCGCGACGCCGCTCTGCACCGCCGCCTCGGCAACCGCGGACGCGACCAGTTCCATCAGCCGCGGATCGAACGGGGCGGGGATGATATAGTCGCGGCCGAAGCTGTGGGCGCGTCCCCCGTAAGCGGCGGCGACTTCCTCCGGCACCGGCTCGCGCGCCAGTTCGGCGAGCGCTTCGGCGGCGGCGATCTTCATCGCGTCGTTGATCGCGGTCGCGCGAACGTCGAGCGCGCCGCGGAAGATGAAGGGGAATCCGAGCACGTTGTTGACCTGGTTGGGGAAGTCCGACCGGCCGGTTGCAATGATCGCATCGGGCCGGGCTTCCATCGCGTCGGGCGGCCAGATCTCCGGGTCTGGATTGGCCATGGCGAAGATGATCGGTTCCTTGCCCATCGACTTGACCATGTCCTTGGTGACCACGTTCGCCGCGGACAGGCCGAGGAAGACGTCGGAACCCTTCAACGCGTCGGTGAGCGTACGCGCATCGGTTGCGACCGCATGCGCCGACTTCCACTGGTCGAGGTCGGTGCGGCCTTGGTAGATGACGCCCTTGCGGTCGCACATGATCACATTGTCGCCGCGCACCCCCATCGCCTTCACGAGCTCGGTGCAGGCGATTGCGGCCGCGCCCGCGCCGTTCACCACCACCTTCACGTCGGCGAGCTTGCGGTTAGTCAGGAAGCAGGCGTTGATCAGCCCCGCGGCGGTGATGATCGCGGTACCGTGCTGGTCGTCGTGGAAGACCGGAATGTTCATTCGCTCGCGCAGCGTTTGCTCGATGATGAAGCAGTCCGGCGCCGCGATATCCTCGAGGTTGACCCCGCCGAAGCTTGGCTCGAGCAATTCGACGCACTCGATGAAGCGCTGCGCATCCTCGGTCTTCACCTCAATGTCGATCGCATCGACGTCGGCGAAGCGCTTGAACAGCACCGCCTTGCCTTCCATCACCGGCTTGGAAGCCAGCGCGCCGAGGTTGCCGAGCCCGAGGATCGCGGTGCCGTTGGAGATGACCGCGACGAGGTTGCCCTTCGCCGTATAATCGTAAGCGCAGGTCGGATTGGCGGCGATCGCCCGCACCGGGACCGCGACGCCGGGCGAATAAGCGAGGCTTAGGTCGCGCTGCGTCGCCATCGGCTTGGTGGCGATGATCTCGAGCTTGCCCGAGCGCCCGCGCGAATGGAATTCGAGCGCCTCGGCCTCGGTATATTTGACGTTGCTCTCCGACATGGCTGCGGGCCTTAGTCCAAATCCTGACGCCCGGAAACGGCAGCCCAGAAATGTGGATAAGCGTGGATTGGCGCTTTCGCGGGAATGACGAACAGGGGTAGTCAAGCCCATGGCCCGCGCCGACGCCCCGACCCCGATGATGGCCCAGTACCGGCGCCTCAAGGAAGAGGCGGGCGATGCGCTGCTGTTCTATCGCATGGGCGATTTCTTCGAGCTGTTCTTCGACGACGCGAAGGTCGCGGCGGCGTGCCTCGACATCGCACTGACCAAGCGCGGCGCCGACGCGGGCGAGCCGATCCCGATGTGCGGCGTCCCGATCCATTCGGCCGAATCCTACCTCGCCCGGCTGATCAAGGCCGGTCACCGGGTAGCGATCGCCGAGCAGACCGAGAGCCCGGCCGAAGCGCGCAAGGCGCGCGGATCAAAGGCGCTGGTAGAGCGCGCGATCATCCGGCTGGTAACCCCCGGGACGCTGACCGAGGAGACGCTCCTCGAATCCTCGTCGGCCAACTGGCTTGCGGCGGTAGGCCGCGCCGGTGACGACTGGGCACTTGCCGCGGCCGATATCTCGACCGGCCGGTTCGAGCTAGTCAGCTGCGGCCCGGGCGAGCTCGCTGCCGAGCTCGCGCGGCTGTCGCCGGCGGAAACGATCTCCGACGCTTCGGTGCCGGGCATCCGCACCTTCGCCGGGAAGGGCGGGTTCGATAGCCTGGCCGGCGAGCGCGCGCTCAAGAGCCGCTTCGGCCTGACGACGCTCGACGGACTGGGCTCGCCCGCGCGCGCCGAGCTGGCGGCGGCCGGGGGCCTGCTGACTTACCTCGACGCGACGCAAAAGGGAGCCGGGATCCTGCTCGACGCGCCGAGGCGGATCGCGCGCGCCAGCCACATGGCGATCGATGCCGCGAGCCGCGACAGCCTCGAGCTGACCCGGTCGGTCGGCGGCGGCCTGAGCGGCAGCCTGCTTGGCGAGATCGACCGCTGCCAGACCGCGGCCGGCAGGCGCCTGCTGTGCGAGGACATTGCGGCGCCGTTGACCGAGCGAGCCGCGATCGACCAGCGGCTATCACTGGTTGCCTGGCTGCAGGAAGACGCAATTCGCCGCGAGCGGGTGCGGGTCGCGCTCAAGGCGATGCCCGATTTCGCCCGCGCACTCGCCCGCCTGGCCGCCGGCCGCGGTAGCCCGCGGGACCTGGCGCTGCTGCGCGACGGGCTTGGCGCCGCTGAAGCCTTGCAGCGCGAGCTGGAATCCGAGCCCGACCGGCCGCCCTTGCTGGACAGTCTGCTGCCGAAACTCGGCGGTCACGCGGCGCTGGTCGAACGGCTGGCTCGAGCGCTGGTCGAGTCGCCGCCGCTCGACGCGTCAAAAGGCGGCTATATCGCCGAGGGCTATGATGCGGAGCTCGACGCGCTACGCGATGCCGCGTCCAACGGCCGCCGCGCGATCGCCGCACTCGAGGCCAAGTATCGCGACGCGACGGCCATCCCCTCGCTCAAGATCCGTCACAACGCCGTGCTCGGCTACCATGTCGAGGTGTCCGCGCGACATTCGGACAAGCTGATGCAGGCTGGCAGCGGATTCACCCACCGCCAAACGCTTGCGGGTGTCGTCCGCTTCAATTCACCCGAGCTCCATGAGGAGGCGAGCCGAGTCATCGAAGCCGGCGCGCACGCGCTCGCCGCCGAGGCCACGCATGCCGAAGAACTGACCCGGCTTGCCGTCGCCGCGGCTCTGCAGATCACCGCAACCGCCGAAGCGATCGCCCGCATCGACGTCGCGGCGAGCCACGCGCAGCGCGCCGCCGAAGGCGGCTGGGTGCGTCCGCAGCTCACCGAAGAGCCATGCCTTGAGATTGAAGCCGGCCGTCATCCGGTCGTCGAAGCCGCGCTGCGTGAGACCGGCGAGCGCTTCATCGCCAATGATCTGTCGATGGGTTCGCACGACCGCCTGTGGCTGATCACCGGCCCGAACATGGGCGGCAAATCGACGTTCCTGCGCCAGACCGCGCTGATCGCCGTGCTGGCGCAGGCCGGCAGCTTCGTGCCCGCGACCCGCGCCAAGCTCGGCATCGTCGACCGGCTGTTCAGCAGGGTCGGCGCGTCGGACAATCTGGCGCGAGGCCGATCGACCTTCATGGTCGAAATGGTCGAAACCGCCGCGATCCTCGCGCAGGCCAGCCCCAGGAGCCTCGTTATCCTCGACGAGATCGGTCGCGGCACCTCGACCTATGACGGGCTGGCGATCGCTTGGGCAGTGGTCGAGGCGATGCACAATGAGGTCAAATGCCGGACCTTGTTCGCGACCCACTATCATGAGCTGACGCGGCTCGCCGGGCGGCTCGACTGCCTGTCGCTGCACCACGTCCGCGCGCGCGAATGGAAGGGCGACCTCGTCCTGCTTCACGAGGTCGCCGACGGCGCGGCCGACCGCCGCTACGGGATCGCCGTCGCCAAGCTCGCCGGCCTCCCGCCGGCCGTAGTGGCGCGCGCGAGGTCGGTGCTCGCCAAGCTCGAAGCCGGCCGCGACGCGACCGGCGGGATCGCGGCGGGCCTCGACGATTTGCCGCTGTTCGCCGCCGCCGCGGAACCTGAGCACGGCCCGGACCCGCTCGCAGCCGCGCTGGATGCGCTCGACCCGGACCGCCTCACGCCGCGCGAGGCGCTGGATAAGCTGTACGAGCTGAAACGGCTTGCTCAGTCGTCCGACGGCGCGTCGTAACCGGTCACGCCTTCGAACATCGCGGTCAGCGCGACCTTCTCGTTCTCGCTGATCTCCGGCCGCCAGATTTCGAACAGCAACACCGCGCGCGCCGAATCGCCGTCGTTCCACGCTTCATGCTCGAAGCTGTCGTCGAAGATCATCGCCTGCCCCTCGACCACGTCGCGGGTCTCGGCGCCGACGCGCAGCCGGCACCCCGCCGGAACCACCAGCGGGATGTGGCAGATCAGTCGCGTGTTGAGCATGCCGTGGTGCGGCGGGATGTGCGTCCCCGGCTTTAGAATCGAGATCAGCGCCATCGGCGAGCGGCGCCTGATCCGCGGGATCGGCAGCAGCTCGAGCAGGCGCATGATCTGCGGGCAGCGCCGGGCATTCTCCTCCACCGGTTCGCCGTCCTTGAACAGGTGGAAGGCGCTCCATCGCGCGTCATTGAGCAGGCTGTGGCCGCGCGATGCGCGCTTGGCCTCCTCCTGGACATAAGGCTCGAGCCCCTGCTCGTCGGCGAGCACCTGCTCGATCTCGGCGCGCATGACGGGAACCGCCGCTTCGAGGTGAGCGACCCACGGGAAAGTCTCGCGCGGATACCAGGCCTGTTGCGGCAGGCCGGGGAAATAGAAACTGGTTGGCTGCTGCAGATAGACCGGCTGCTTGCCCGAAGCGATCGCCAGGGCTTCGGCGAAGCGTGGCGGGACCGTGTCGATCCCGCGCTCGGCAAGGGTGTCGTTCAGCTGCTTCTCGAACCGGGCTTCGGCAGCGGAGACCGCGGCTTGAGCCCGCGCGGCGCGCTCGGGCAGGTCGCCGGGAAGCTGCGGCAGTTCGGCAGTGCGGCGGAGGCCCATCCGGTAGAAGGAGACGGCGGCGCGGTCGTCCGCCGAGCCGGCGAAGATATCGCCCTTCATCAATAGCGCAAACGGATTGCCCGGGTCGGCCGCGAGCACCTGGTCGAGCGCAACGGTTGAATTGGCGCTGTCGCCGAGGCCTTCGCAGGCTTGCGCGAGGAACAACCAGGCTTGAGGCGACGCCGTGCCCGAGGCAGTGACCGCCGCGAAGGCGTCGCGCGCGGTCGCGAAGTCGCCCCGCTGGAGTGCGCTGATTCCCTTGTGGGCTTCCGCCTCGAGGGCTTGCCGCTGCATTTGCATGACAGCGCGCTATAGCTCGCGCGTCCGTACCGTCCAGCATGCGCAAATAGTGACTGTCGCCGGGCCGCGATTGCATGCGAATAGGAAGGCATGGCGATTGACCGTCATGAGGGCCTGCCCAACCAGCGCGCGATCATCGACCGCCGCTTGATCGCCGGCCGACTCGCCGGGCTGAAGTTGGGCAAGAAGCTGTCGGCCGACGCGGGCACCGTGCTCGCCGACGCGCTCGCCGCCGGGCGCGAGGAAGTCGCGCGCCGCCTGACCGAGCAGCCCGGCAATGGCCGCGCCGCGGCGCAGGCCACCGCCTTCCTTCACGATCAGCTGGTGCGGATCACCTACGACTTCGTCGTCGAACGAATCCTCGGGCCCGAGCCCGGCGAGCTGGCGATCGTCGGCCTGGGCGGTACCGGCCGCGGCGAAATGGCGCCCTACAGCGACCTCGACTTGATGTTCCTCACCTCGAAGGCACCGACCGCCGAGCAGGAGCAAGCTGCCGAAGCCTTGCTCCACCTGCTGTGGGACCTGAAGCTGAAGGTCGGCCACTCGGTCCGGTCGGTCCCCCAGCTTGTCGCCCTCGCGAAAAAGGATACGACGGTCCAGACCGCCTTTCTCGAAGCACGGTGGCTGTGGGGCGACCAGGCCGTGTTCGACCACGCGATGCGACGCTTCCGCAAAACCGTGGTGACCGGCAGCGCGGCCGAATTCGTTGCCGCCAAGCTTGCCGAGCGCGACGCGCGGCACGTGCGGATGGGCGACAGCCGCTACGTCGTCGAGCCCAACGTCAAGGACGGCAAGGGCGGCCTCCGCGACCTTCACGCGCTCTACTGGATCGGCAAATATGTTCACGGCGTCGAGCGGCCGTCGGAGCTCGTCAGCGCCGGATTGCTGACCGCCGCCGAGTTCCGCCGCTTCGACCGCGCCGAGCGCTTCTTTTGGTCGGTCCGCTGCCATCTGCACCAACTCGCCGGCCGCGCCGAGGAACGGCTCAACTTCGACTATCAGCCGCGCATCGCCGCAATCATGAACTACGCCGCCCGGCCCGGGAAATCCGCGGTCGAGCGCTTCATGCAATTCTATTTCCTCAACGCCAAAACGGTCGGCGACCTCACGGGCGTGTTCCTGGGGCAGCTCGACGAGCAGCTCGGCAAGAAAGGGCTGCGGTTCGCGCTGCCGACCATCCGCCGCCGGCCAAAACGCCTCGGCGGCTTCGTGCTCGACCGCGGGCGGATCTCGATCCCGGGCGACAGCTTTTTCCGTGAGAACGCCGTTCGCCTGCTCGAACTGTTTGCGCTGGCTTCGCGCGAGCAGCTCGAAGTGCATCCGACCGCGATGCGCGCGGCGAGCCGCGACGCCGCGCTGATCGATCGCGCCATCCGCAATGATCCGCGCGCCAACATGTTGTTCATGGAGGTGCTGACCTCGATGCAGCGCCCGGAGCTGGTCCTGCGATGGATGAACGAAGCCGGCGTGTTCGGCCGCTTCGTCCCGGACTTCGGCCGGGTCGTCGCGCAGATGCAGTTCGACATGTACCATCATTACACGGTCGACGAGCATTCGATCCGGGCGATCGGCCTGCTGGCGGGGATCGAGCGTGGCGAGCTCAAGCAGGACCACCCGCTGTCAACCGCGATCATGCAAAAGCAGATCGGCTCGCGGCGCGTGCTGTATGTCGCCGTGCTGCTGCACGACATCGCCAAGGGCCGCGGCGGCGACCATAGCGTCATCGGCGCGGAAATCGCGATGAAGCTGTGCCCACGCTTCGGGCTCGACCCCGCCGAGACCGAAACGGTGTCCTGGCTGGTGCGCTACCACCTGCTGCTGTCCTCGACGGCGTTCAAGCGCGACCTTGCCGACCCCAAGACCATCGAGGACTTCGTGCACCAGGTGCAAAGCCCGGAGCGGCTGCGCTTGCTCCTGATCCTGACGGTGGTCGACATTCGGGCCGTCGGGCCGGGTGTGTGGAACGAGTGGAAGCGGACCTTGCTGCGGACACTGTTCGAAGCGGCCGAGGAACGCCTCCGGCTGGGCCACAAGCAGCACGGCCGATCGCTGATCGTCGAGGAGCGCCAGCAACAGCTTGCGACCAAGCTCGGCTGGAAGGCGAGCGCGGCGCGAGCACACGCGCGGCGACTGCCGGACAGCTACTGGCTCGCCGAGCCGCCGGCGTGGCAGCTCGCCAATGCGCGGCAAGTCGCCGTGGCGGAAGCGCATATCGGCGATGCGACCCCGAACGTGGTGGTCGAAGAGGATGCGGAAAGCGGCGCGACCCGGGTCAGCGTGTTCACGCCCGATCGCGAGGCTTTGTTCTACCGCATTTGCGCCGGGCTCGCGGAAGCGGGCGCGAACATCATCGACGCGCGCATCCACACCACCCGCGACGGCATGGCGCTCGACAATTTGCTCGTGCTCGACGGCCGCGGCCAAGCCTATACCGATCGACGTCTGCGGGTGCGCCTGGCCAAATCGGTCGAGCGGGCATTGACCAGCTCCGCTCCGCCACCGCTTCCAAGCGGCGAATTGCAGCGGCGCACGACCGCGTTCGTCGTCGCGCCGTCCGTGGCGATTGCCGACCGCGCCTCGACTCGAACGACGGTCGTGGAAGTCAACGCCCGCGACCGCCCCGCGCTGCTGGCCGGGCTGGCCGCCGCCATCCACGCGCAGGGCCTCGACATTCACTCGGCACATATCGCGACCTACGGCGAGCGCGCGGTCGACGTATTCTATCTGACGTCGGTCGACGGGAAGAAGCTGGACCACGAGCAAACCGAGCGCCTGCGGACAGCGCTGATCGAGGCCGCGCGCGAGCCGGCCAAGGCCAGGGCTGCATAGAGAGAGGCCCCACCCCGAACGGGTGGGGCCTCCCTTGCACGATTGCGGTC
This sequence comes from Sphingomicrobium sp., assembly GCA_035274805.1. Classification (GTDB taxonomy): domain Bacteria; phylum Pseudomonadota; class Alphaproteobacteria; order Sphingomonadales; family Sphingomonadaceae; genus Sphingomicrobium. The sequence continues at coordinate 10,922 of DATENV010000257.1, forward strand.
AGCTTAGTTGCCGCGCTCCGGCGTCGCAGCCGGGGGTGGCGGAGGTGGGGGTGGCGGCGGCACCGGCTGCTCGACCACGGGCGGCGGCGGCGCTGGCGGCGGCACATAAGCCGCAGGCGCCGGGCGGTTAAAGCCCATCTTCGCGCGCAAGGTCAGGCCGAAGGTGCGCGGCTCGCCGAGGAATGCGCCAAACAGCTGTGTCGATCGCGCGATAAAGCCCGCCTGTACCGCGCGGGTCGTGCCGCTGCCCTGGATCGGGGCGTCAAACGCGACCTGCAGGAAGTGCTTGTTGAACAAATTCTGGCCCCAGAACTCGATCGCCCAGGCGTTGTCGGGGCCATGGATACCGATGCGGCCGTTGACCACCGTGTAGCTATCCTGGGTCTTTTCGATGTCGAGGTCGGAACCGGTGTTGAACCGGCTCATGTAGCGGGCATCGAGATAGGCGAGGCCGCGGAGGCCCGAGCCGCCAATCGGCGGGGTCCAGGCGACGGAGCCCGTCGCGGTCCATTGCGGCGCCCCGGACACGCGCCGTCCTGGAAGCTGGAACAGCGCATTGGTCATCGGTCGCCCGTCCGCACCGACGAGATTGTGGCGGTACTTGACGTCGGCCATGACCAGCCCGCCGTTGATTTGAAGGTCAGCCATTGGCCGGGTGAACGCCTCCAGCTCAAAACCCTGGCTGCGCACGCCGGCATGCAGCTTGCCGGTGCAAGCCCCGGTGAAGGGACTGTTGTCGGTGTCCGCGCCCCCCAGGTCCTGGCTGCAGCTGTTGATATTCTCGACCACGAAGTTGAGGCCGTTGAAGGTGTTCAGCTGGAAGTTCCGGAATACCTGGTGGAACAGGGCGAGGTTCACATCAACGCCGCGGCCATTGAACTTGAAGCCTGCTTCGAAGGCGTCGTTGATCTCCGGCTTGAAGCGGAGGTCGAGGCCCGACGCGACACGACCGCTGCAATTGACCTGCGTTGCCGTCGTGCAGATCGCGCCATTGCCGGAGATGACGAACGGGGGTGCCGGCGTGCTCGGAGCGGAGCTGCGGAATAGCGCCGAGCGGTCGAGGTTGAAGCCGCCGGCTTTATAACCCCGTGAAAAGCTGGCGTAGGTCAGCAGCTGGTCGGTCGGCTTGTAGCTGATGACCGCGGTGCCCGACACCTTGCTCTCCGACTTGCGATCGTCGAACGCGAAGGAACCACCCGGGACACTGGGACTGACGCACGGGAAGCTTTGCAATGAGGCAAGCGCGCTCGCCGCGAACAAAGTGCAGATTGTGTTGTTGTCCGAGAGCGCCGCATCGAGCGCCTTCCGCTCATGCGTATAGCGCGCGCCGAGCGTGAGCTTCAGCCGGTCGGTGATCGAGAAGATGTTGTGCGTGAAGACCGCGTAGTTGCGGCTGGATTGGTCGTAGAGGTCGTTAAGCGCGGTTCCGTTGAGTGAGAGCAAGGGGCTCGTCAGATTGGAAAATCCGCTGTTGGTGAACGGTGCGGCGCTGAAGTTCGCCGACACGCCCGGGCCGCCAGTGTTGTTGAGTCGGGCAAAGGCCGACAGCACCGTAATATTGCCCGCGATGCTCGTTGCCAGCGGGATGTTGCCCGCGGCGACGGCGGCGTTGAACTGGCTGACCAGTGCCGCACGGACGCCCGTCGCAACCGGGGTGTTGAAGCAGGTCGGCGAGGCGCCGGGCGCGAGGATGGTCGGTGCCGAGGCGGCGAAATTCGCCGCTAGAAGGCAGTTGCCGAAGCGCGCATAATCGGCGCCATAGGCGAGGTTGTCCCGCACCCTGAGCTTCTCATCGGCGTAATAGCCGCCGACCAGCCAGTCTAGCTTGTTGCCAAGCGCATTGCCCTGGAGGCGAAGCTCCTGGGTGAAGGTCTTGAAGCGGTTGAACGAGCCGCCGTTGCTGTCGCGGAACAGGATGTCGAGATTGTTGAAGTCGGCATCCTGGCCGCGCGTATATTTGTTGAAGCGATAGGCGGTGATCGAGGTCAGCTCGGCGGCGCCGAAATCATAGACGACCTCGCCGGACAAACCCCAATCCCGAACGCGCGAATCATAGTCGCGACCCGGCGTGATCGCCGTCCGCCGCCCAAAGGTATCGTCCCGGATAATCCCTCCGAGCCCGCGCTCGATCGCCGCAATGGTTGACGGCTGCGGTCCGGCGGCGGTCACGTCCATCGCCGGCAAGTAGGTCGCGCCGCAGCATTCCTCGTTGCGCCGGGCATAGTCGCCAACCACCCGCACCGACAGATTGTCGGTCGGCTGGAACAGCACTTGTCCGCGCAGCAGCCAGCGGTCGCGATCATTGATCCGCCGGCCCGAAATGACGTCTTTCAGGAAGCCGTCGCGCTTCATGTAAACGCCGTCGAGACGCGCGGCGACGGTGTCGCTGAGCGGGCCGGTGACGCTCGCTTCGAACCGGCGCAGATTGTAATTGCCGACGTCGACCTGGCCGCTGATTTCGGGGGTGAAGCGAGGCTTGGCAGTGATGATCGAGAGCAGGCCGGCCGATGTGTTGCGGCCGAACAGCGTGCCTTGCGGGCCGCGCAGCACCTCGATCCGGTCGACCGCGCCAAGCTCGGTGAGGCCAACGCCGGTACGCGAGCGATAGACGCCATCGATGAACACGCCGACCGAGCTTTCAAGGCCGGGATTGTCGCCGACGGTTCCGATGCCGCGGATATTGGCGCGCGCCGCGCCGCCTTCGGACGAGGTCGAGAAGACCTGCAGCGACGGGGCCACCTGGTTCAACGCACGAATGTCCGTCGCGCCGGTGTTTTCGAGGCTTTCCGCAGTCACCGCGCTGACCGCCATCGGCACATCGGACAGCGCTTCGTTGCGCCGCGTCGCGGTGATGACGATATCGCCGCTGTCGACCGGTTGCTGCTGGCGCGCCTGGTCCTCGACCGCCGCGCCTTCCGCGGCGCCGGGAGTCGGCTGCGCGGTCTGCTTGTCGGTGTCGGTGTTCGAAACCGAGGTTTGAGCGAAGGCCGGAGTTGCAAGGCCGAACAGGCCCGTCGTCACCAGCAAGGCGGACTTGCGCATCATCGATTCTCTCCCCCTCGGGCAAGACAGGCCCGGTCGGCGGAGACGCTAAACCCGAACGCCGTTCAAAGGGAAGCGCCGCGCGGGCGGCGAATCAACAATCGCGAACCCCTGCAGCAATTTGGCAACAGCGATGTAAGTAAGGCCTAGGCGTAGCTTTCGAGATAGCCGCAACGCCGGCAGCGGTAGCTGACGACGTCGAGCTTGTCCTTCCCGCGCGTCTTTAACCCCGTCCACATGCTGCGGACCGGCTCGCCTTCGATCCACTTGGCGACAGTGCGCGTGCCGTAGCCTTCATCGACGATGTAACCCAGGTCCATCGATCCGCCGCAGCGCGGGCAGCTGAGCGAGCGGCTCGCCATGGCTTACTTGGGCGCCAGCACCATCAACATCTGGCGCCCCTCCATGCGCGGATGCGCCTCGATCTTGGCCATTTCGGCGGTCTGCTCCTGGACTCGGCGAAGCACCGCCATGCCAAGCTCGCCGTGCGCCATCTCACGGCCGCGGAAGCGCATGGTGACCTTCACCTTGTCGCCTTCCTCGAGGAACTCGAACACCTTCTTCATCTTGGTGTCATAGTCGTGGTCGTCGATGTTCGGACGCATCTTGATCTCCTTGATCTCCTGCGTCTTCTGCTTCTTGCGCTGCTCGGCGGCCTTCTTCTGCGCCTCGTACTTGTAGCGGCCGATGTCGAGGAACTTGGCGACCGGCGGATCGGCGTTGGGAGAAATCTCGACCAGGTCGAGCCCGACTTCCTGCGCCTGCTCGAAGGCTTCGCGGGTGAACATCACGCCCAGGTTCTCGCCGTTTTCGTCGATCACCCTGACCTTCTGGGACTGGATGAACTCGTTGTAGCGGGGGCCGCTCATCGGCGGCGGCGGCGCCATTCCTCGGCGCGGATAGGGCGGTGGTATAGCGAAGACTCCGTGATCGTTGTTGGACAGCGTGCGAGTTAGGCACTTGCGAGGGGCATGAAAAGTGTGCGCGCGCACAAGTGAGTCTTTTTTGCCGCGACCTGTGGCCGAGAGTCGTCAGGGGCCGCGTCAGCCCAGGTCGGGCGGGACCGCTTCCGCGCCGATCATCGCGACTGCTTCATCGACGCTCATCATCTTCTGATGCTCGTCGCTGCCGAGGCGGCGGATGGCGACCGTCCCCTCCTCCGCCTCGCGCTTGCCGACCACCAGCAGCAACGGGACCTTGGCGAGGCTGTGCTCGCGTACCTTGTAGTTGATCTTCTCGTTGCGAAGGTCAGTCTCGACGCGGGTCCCCGCCGCGGCGAGCTTCACCGCGACCTCGGAAGCGTAGGCGTCGCCGTCCGAAACGATCGTCGCGACCACCGCCTGCACCGGCGCGAGCCACAGCGGCAACTTGCCCGCATAATGTTCGATCAGGATGCCGACGAACCGCTCGAACGTGCCGAGGATCGCTCGGTGGAGCATCAGCGGGTGATGCTTTTCGCCGTCCTCGCCGACATAGACCGCGCCGAGGCGCTCGGGCATGTTGGGGTCGAGCTGCAGGGTCCCGCACTGCCAGGTGCGGCCGATTGCGTCCTGCAGGTGGAACTCGAGCTTGGGCCCGTAGAAGGCGCCTTCCCCGGGCAGCACCTCATAATCGAGGCCCGTCTCCTTGAGCGCCTGCTCGAGGTCGCCCTCGGCTCGATCCCACTCCTCGTCGCTGCCGATGCGCTCGTCCGGCCGGGTCGCGAGCTTCACCTGGTAGTCGGCGAAGCCGAGGTCGCGGTAGACGAGGTCGAGGAGCGCGCAGAAGCGCTTGGTCTCGTCGACCAGCTGTTCGCGCGTGCAGAAGATGTGACCGTCGTCCTGGGTGAACTGGCGCACGCGCATGATCCCGTGCAGCGCGCCGTGCGGCTCGTTGCGGTGGCAGCAGCCATATTCGGCGAAGCGCACCGGCAATTCCCGGTAGCTGGTGATGCCCTGCTTGAACACCTGGATATGCGCCGGGCAGTTCATCGGCTTCAGCGCCAGCAGCTCGGCATCGCCGGTGATCACGGGCTTGCCCTCCTCGGTCGAAGGGACCTCGTCGGGCACCACGAACATGTTCTCGCGGAACTTGCCCCAGTGGCCGGACTGCACCCACAGCTTGGAATCGATAAGTTGCGGGGTCTTGATCTCGTCGTAGCCGGCTGCGTCGAGACGCCGGCGGAGATAGGCTTCCATCTGCCGCCAGATGATCCAGCCATTCGGATGCCAGAAAACCGATCCGTGCGCTTCGGGCTGGAGGTGGAACAGGTCCATCTCCTGCCCGATCTTGCGATGGTCGCGCTTCGCCGCTTCCTCGAGCCGGACGAGATAGGCATCGAGCTGCTTCTTGTTCAGCCAGGCGGTCCCGTAGATGCGGCTCAGCATCGGGTTCTTCGGGTCGCCGCGCCAATAGGCGCCCGATACCCGCGTCAGCTTGAAGGCATTGGGGTCGAGCTTGCCAGTCGAGGCAAGGTGCGGCCCGCGGCACAGGTCGATCCAGTCCGCTTCGCCATTTCCCGTCTTGTACATGGTGATCGGTTCGCCCTCGGGGAGCTCCATCACCCATTCGGCCTTGAACGTCTCGCCATGGTCGATGAAGAACTGGCGAACGCGGGCGCGGTCCCATACCTCGCGCACCAGCGGCTTGTCGGCGGCGATGACGCGCCGCATCTCGGCCTCGATCGCCGGCAGGTCGTCCTCGGTGAACGGCCCGCGGTCCGGCGCCGGGGCGAAGTCGTAATAAAAGCCGTCCTCGGTTGCCGGACCGAAAGTGATTTGCGTGCCCGGGAACAGGTTCTGCACCGCTTCGGCGAGGACGTGCGCATAATCGTGGCGCACCAGCTCCAACGCCTCGGCCTCGTCGCGGGAGGTGATCAGCGCGAGGCTCGCGTCGCCCTCGAACGGGCGCATGATGTCACGCACCTCGCCATCGACCTTGGCGGCGAGCGCGGCCTTGGCCAGGCCAGGGCCGATCGCCGCGGCGACGTCGGCCGGCGTCGAGCCTTCGGGCATCTCCTTCACCGACCCGTCGGGAAGCGCGATCTTGAACATCTTGGTCATCGAGCGCGCCATGTAGCGGTGCGACCGCCGCGCCTCAACGGGCAGCGGACAAACAGTAGGCGTAAAGTTCACTTGACAAGGTGCGTCGTATAAGTAAAGTTACCTTGTCAATTGAACAAGGATAGTTGACATGGTGAGAAGCTCGGCCTGGAGACGTTACAACTGGCGCCTAGTCTGGCTCAGCCTGCTTTACGCGGCGTTCCTGATTGCCGCGGTATACGGCTTCAAGCATCGGCTCGTTCCCGATCCTCTCAAATATTTTGTCGCCGTGCTCCCGGCGCTGCCGATCATCGGCATCTTCGGCGCAATCGGCCGCTATCTGGTCGACGAGCAGGACGAATATGTCCGCATGCTGATGGTTCGCCAGACGCTCTGGGCGAGCGCGTTCACGCTCAGCATCGCAACGACCTGGGGGTTCCTTGATAACTTCGGACTGGTCGGCCACGCCGACGGCTATTGGATCGCCGTCCTGTGGTTCTTCGGTCTTGGTCTCGGCGCCTTGTACAACAAGCTGACGCTCGGCGACTCGGGTGGCGGCTGCTGATGGAGAACCGGCTTCGCGTGCTCCGCGCAGAACGCGCCTGGAGCCAGCAGGACCTTGCCGAGCGTCTCGAGGTGTCCCGCCAGAGCGTCAATGCGATCGAGACCGGCAAGTACGATCCCTCGCTGCCGCTGGCGTTCCGCATCGCCGAGCTGTTCGCATTGCCGATCGAGGAGATTTTCGTCTCGCCGTCGCGGCGCAGCTCCAAGGCGATCTAGACCGCCTCCACCCGGCCCAGGGCCTCGTCGATGATTGCCTCGGCTCGCAGGAACAGCTGCGTGTCGACGATCACGCCCGACGCCGCCGCATTCTCCCGCACCTGCTCCGGCCGCGAGGCCCCGATGATCGCCGAGGCGACGTTCGGCTCGCGCAGCACCCAGGCGAGCGCGAACTGCGGCAGCGTCAGCCCCGCTTCCTCGGCGATCGGCTTCAGCCGCTGCACGGCGCGCAGGACTGGCGGCTGCATCAGCCGGTCCATGAACCCGCCCATCTCATTGCTCGCGGCGCGGGACTCGCGCGGCGGCGGAGCGTCGGGATCATATTTGCCGCTCAGCACGCCCTGCCCGAGCGGCGACCAGACGATCTGCGAAATGCCGTTTGCGGCGCACAGCGGGATAACCTCGTCCTCGGGCGCACGCCACAGCAAGGAATATTGCGGCTGGGACGAAACAAACCTGGCGACGCCAGTCATGTCGAGCGCCGCCTGGATCCTTTCCGCCGGCCATTCCGAAAAGCCGATGGCGCGCGCCTTGCCGCTTTCCACGGCGCGGGTTAGCGCCTCCATCGTCTCCTCGAGCGGCGTGTCCCAGTCGTAACGGTGGCACTGGTAGAGATCGACATAATCGGTCCGCAGGCGTTTCAGCGACGCGTCGAGCTGCTTTTCCACCTGCGCGCGGGATAGGCCGCGGTCGGCGTCGGTCATCGGGAAATAGAGCTTGGTCGCCAGCACATAGCTGTCTCGCTCCCTCCCTTGAAGCGCTTCGCCGAGGAACGTTTCCGCCGCGCCGCGCCCATAGACGTTGGCGGTGTCGATGAAATTGATCCCCTGCGCAAAAGCTTCGTCGAGGCAGGCGCGCGCCTGGTCCGCCTGGACCCCGAGACCATAGGTCAGCCACGAACCCAGCGAGATTTCGGAGACGTCGAGGTCGCTGCTGCCGAGCTTGCGGTATTTCATCGGGAATTGCTCCTCCGCTAGAGGGCGCGACTCATGGCCCAGACCAACATCGCATATATCGAAGTAGCCGGGCGTTCGATCGCCTATCGGTCGCGGCCCGGCGCAAGCCCGGCGATCGTCTTCCTGCCCGGCTATGCGTCGGACATGGAGGGCGCCAAGGCGCTGGCGCTCGATTCTTTTGCCGAGCGGCGCGGGTTGGCGATGCTGCGCCTCGATTATTCGGGGACCGGCGCGAGCGAGGGGCGGTTCGAGGACGGCACGCTTGAACGCTGGCTTGAGCAAGCGCTCGCGGCGATCGATCAGCTGACGCAGGGCCCGCTGGTCGTGGTCGGCTCGTCGATGGGCGGGTGGATCGCGCTTCACCTCGCTTTGTTACGGCCGGATCGGGTGCGGGCGCTCGTCGGCATCGCGGCGGCGCCCGACTTCACCGACTGGGGCTTCACCGACGCCGACACCGCACGGCGGAACGGCCTGGCGCGCGGCTTTTGGGAATCCGGCCAGAAGCTGCGGCTTCTGGAAAGCGACATCGCGATCGACTGTCCGGTCCGGCTTATCCACGGCGAGCACGACGAGGACGTGCCGCTCGAGGTCGCGTTCCGCGCCCTGCGCGCGCTTCGTTCAGCCGATGTCCACCTCAACGTCATCAAGGGCGGCGGCCACCGGCTGTCGGAGCCGCACGAGATCGACGCGATCCTCCGCACCGTCGCCGAATTTCTGGAGCCAACCTGTTGATTGCACATCTTGCCGCTGCCGTTGCCGTTGCTTCGTCCACCTGCCCCGCTGTCGTCACGCCCGATGCGCTCGTCTGCCGCGCGCTCGAGGCGCAGAAGCGCGGCGACAACGAGGCCGCGGCCCAAGGCTTCGAGGAGGCGGCCAAGGCATCCGTCGACAAGGACCCGAAGACCGCGCGCATGTATGCCGCGGCGGGCAACCTGTGGATCGCCGCCAACCAGCCGGGCAAGGCCGCGCTCGACCTCGACAGGGCGCTGGCCCTTCCGGGCCTCGAAGCCGAGCAGCGCGGCGAAGCCCTGCTCGACCGCGCCCGTGCCGCCGAGGCGCAAAACGACCTCAAGACCGCGCGCGCCAGGGTGAACGAAGCCGCGGCGACCATCTCGGAGGATCCGTTCTTGTGGTATTTCTCGGCGGCGCTCGCGATCCGCGAAGGTGACGGCGCAACGGCCAAGGCGGCCATCGGCAAAGCGCTGACGCTTGCGCCGTCCGACCCGGTCATCCTGTTCGAAGCCGGGCATGTCGCCGACTTCACCGGCGATCAGGCTCAGGCGCGCAGCTACTGGGCGCGGGCCGCCGCGGGCGACCGCAACGGCCCCGTCGGCAAAGCTGCCGCCAAGGCGATCGAAATGCTCGGTGTGACGCCGACCGTGAAAAGCGAAACGACCCCGCCTAAATAGGAGCGCATGCGCTTCCTTCACACGATGCTTCGGGTGACCGATCCCGAGGCGACCATCCGCTTCTTCCGGCTGCTCGGCCTCGAGGAGCGTCGACGAATGGAGAATGACGCCGGCCGCTACACCTTGATCTTTCTCGGCGTGCCCGGCGACGAAGGCGGCGAGGTCGAGCTCACCTGGAACTGGGATGAGAGCGGCTATGGCGGCGGCCGCAACTTCGGCCACCTCGCCTACCAGGTCGACGACATTTACGAGACCTGCGGGCGGCTGATGGACAATGGAGTGACGATCAACCGTCCGCCCCGCGATGGCCGAATGGCCTTCATCCGAACGCCCGACAGTGTCTCGATCGAGCTGCTGCAGAAGGGACCGGCGCTGGCCTCCGCCGAACCGTGGGCATCGATGCCGAACACCGGGGAATGGTAATGCTCGAAATCGTCGCCGTCCCTGCCTTCAGCGACAATTACTTGTGGCTCGTCCATGACGAGGCGAGCGGCGAAACGGCCGTGGTTGATCCCGGCGACGCGGCGCCGGTGCTCGCCGAAGCCGAAAAGCGCGGCTGGACCATAACCCAGGTATGGAACACGCACTGGCACCCCGACCACACCGGCGGCAACCAGAAGATCAAGGCGGCGACCGGGGCGCGCATTTCGGGCCCGGCTGGCGAGAACATCCCGGGCCGCGACCTAGCGCTAAGCGAAGGAAACGAAGTCCGGCTCGGCGAGCATGTCGGCCGCGTAATCGAGGTCCCCGGCCATACCCTCGGCCACATCGCGCTGATCTTCGATGACGAGCGTGTCGCATTCGTCGGCGACACTCTGTTCGCGATGGGCTGCGGACGCCTGTTCGAAGGCTCGCCGCAGCAGATGTATCGCTCGCTCGGGCGGCTTGCCGAATTGCCCGACGACACCCGGCTCTATTGCGCGCACGAATATACCCTGTCGAACGCGCTGTTCGCGGCTCAAGCGGAGCCGTCAAATCAGGCGATCGCCGACCGGCTGGCTTGGGTTCAGCGCATGCGCGAGGCGGGCAAGGTCACGATTCCGACGACCGTCGCCGAGGAACGTGAAACCAATCCTTTCGTTCGAGCTACAAACGACCATGAGTTTGCCCGTTTGCGGAAGAATAAAGACAGCTTCCGTTCATGAATGCGGGCGCTGTAGGTCGTTTCGGGGGCGTGAGATGAGAGCCCCAAGGAGGTCAAAATGCGTGTGATCTCTGTGCTGATGGGCGCCGCGGTCGTGGCGTCGTGCACAACCCAGCCGCCGATCCCGACGCGCACGGCGGAAAACCAGCGTGCTTACGAGCGGCTTCTGCTCGGCAAGGTGCCGCAGCAGCCGACCAGCTGCCTGCCGCATTATCGTTCCGGCGACATGCGCACGATCGACGAAAACACGATCCTGTTCCGCGACGGCACCAGCCGCGTTTACGTCGCCCACATGCAGGGCGGGTGCAACGGATTGGCCAGCGGGCATTACGCGTTGGTTACCCGACAGTTCGGCAGCGCGAACCTGTGCCGCGGCGACATTGCGCAGGTCGTCGATACCCTGAGCGGAATTCCGGTCGGCAGCTGCGTCTTCGGCGACTTCACGCCCTACGTCAGGCCCCGGGGCTAACTAACGCTTGAACAAGGCGTCGAGGCGCTCGCCGTAGACTTGCCCGATGACGTGGCGCCGGATCTTCATCGACGGCGTCATCTGCTCGTTCTCGATGGTGAATGCTTCGTCGGCGAGGATGAAACGGCGTATCCGTTCAATCACTGACAGGTCCGCGTTGACCCGGTCCACCGCCTTCTGGAGCCGCGCCTGCGTGTCGGGCCGGCCGGCGATCTCCGGGTCGGGCACCAGCAACGCGACCAGGTGCGGTCGGCGATCGCCGTAGATCATCGCCTGCGCGATCTCGGGCTGAAGAGTCAGCATCCCCTCGATCCGCTGCGGCGAGACATTGTCGCCCTTGTCGTTGACGATCAGGTCCTTCTTGCGGTCGGTGATGACGATGCGGCCCTTGGCGTCGAAGTGGCCGACGTCGCCGGTCGCCAGCCAGCCGTCCTTGAGCACCCGCGCGCTCTCTTCCTCGTTTCGCCAGTAGCCCTGCATCACGTTCTCGCCGCGGACCATGATCTCGCCGTCGTCGGCGATCCGCACTTCGCAGTTCTTGACCGGGACGCCGACGGTCTCGAGCCGGATGCCCGCGCTCGGCCGGTTGCAGCTGATCACCGGCCCGGCCTCGGTCTGGCCGTAGCCCTGGAGGAAGGTGATGCCGAGCGATTCGAAGAAGATCCCGACTTCCGGATTGAGCGGCGCGCCGCCGGAAACCCAGGCTTTCTGACGGCCGCCAACTTTCCCACGAACCTTGCGTCGAAGAGTCAGAGACAAAATTCCATCCATCGGCAGATCCCACGGCTTGACGCGGCGCTCATATTTGTCGCCGCCGATCTTCAGCGCGCGGTAAAGCAAATATTTGGCGAACGCGCCCTGGCCCTCGATCGATTTCAGGATGCGCGCGCGCAGCATCTCGAACAGGCGCGGCACCACGACCATGATCGTCGGCTGCACTTCCTCGATGTTGGCGGCGAGCTTTTCGAGGCTTTCGGCGAAATAGATTTGGGCGCCGAGCGCGATCGGGAACATCTGCCCGCCGGTATGCTCATAGGCATGGCTGGCAGGGAGGAAGGACAGGAACACCTCGTCGTCCCAGCCGAAATCGGTCGAGATGATGTCGGTGCAGCCTTCGACATTGTGGAGGATCGAGCCGTGGTGGATCTGCACGCCGCGCGGCGCGCCGCCCGTACCGCTGGTGTAGATGATGCAGGCGAGGTCGCCGCGCTGGATGCGCGAGGCCCGCTCCTTCAACGCAGCGACGTCCGCCTCGCCGCCGGTGAGGTCCGACCAGCGGTGAATGGTGACCCAATCGGGCACCTGCCCGGCGCGGATTTCCTCGATGCCGATGATGTGGTGGCATTCGGCCGAGGTCAGCACCGCCGGCACCAGGTTCCTGGCCAGCTTCTGGTTCGAAACGATCACCGCCCGAGCGCCGGAATTGCCGAGCACATGCGCGTGATCGCGGATGGTGTTGGTGGTGTAAGTCGGCACGGTCACGCAGCCGGCGGCCATGATCGCTAGGTCGGCGATCAGCCATTCGGGGCGGTTCTCGCTGACCAATGCGACGCGGTCGCCGCGTTCGAGCCCGATCCGCTTTAGTGCCGCGGACAGCGCGGCCACCTGCCGCGCCGCCTCGGTCCAGCTCGTCGGGCGCCACGCACCGTCGCGCTTGGCCCACAGGAAAGGCCGTTCTCCCTTCTCCCCGGCGCGAGTCAGGAACAGCGAGACGAGATTGTCGAAATGTTCGAGCTGCCGGGCCATTCAATCTCCCCCTTCCCCGGTGGCGCGTTCTAGCGGAAACAATTGCGAGCGCCACTCGTCCTGCTAGTCCGGCTCGATGTTGCTCGTCCGAAAGATCACCGCATTTCTCTGCGCGAGCCTGGCCGCCTGCGCCTCGGCGCCGGCGCCAACCGCGCAACCGTCGGCCTCGGTCGCCCTCGCCGAGCCGTTTGCGATCGCCGCCAATCCACTGGCGACACAGGCGGGGCTCAATGTATTGAAACGCGGAGGGAGCGCGATCGACGCGGCAATTGCGATCCAGGCGATGCTGTCGCTCGTGGAGCCGCAAAGCTCGGGCGTCGGCGGCGGCGCCTTCATGACCTATTTCGATGCGCGAACCGGCAAGATCACGGTCTATGACGGCCGCGAAGTCGCGCCGGCGCAGGCGACTTCGACCATGTTCCTCGACGCGGCGGGCAAGCCGCTACCGTTCGACACGGCGGTGATCAGCGGCCGCGCGACCGGCGTGCCGGGGGCGGTGAAAATGCTGGGCCTCGCCCACGCCGAACATGGCGAGCTGCCGTGGAGCAGCCTGTTCGGCGATGCCGAGCGAGCGGCACAGGACGGCTTCATCGTGTCGCCGCGGCTCGAGCGGATGATCCACGCCGACTTTGCCGAGAACCACCAGCCCGACGTGACCGCTTATTTCTCGAAACCGGGCGGTGGACTGCTCAACGCCGGCGACCGACTGGTCAACAAACCCTATGCCGATTTTCTCCGGCGCCTCGCCGCACAGGGACCGGACGCGCTCTACAAGGGCTCGACGGCGGCGAAGATCGTGGCGCGAACCCAC
>DATENV010000258.1:0-2241 GCA_035274805.1 Sphingomicrobium sp.
TCGTGGCCGGTGAGCTTCGACCAGCCCTCCACGGCGACCTTTCCGTCCTTGGCGTCGAGGCCGGCAATCACGTGGCCCGGAAACGCGTAGCACGCATCCGACAGGAAACCGGGATTCTTCACCGCCGCGGTGCCGACGACAACGTAGGTGACGCCCGCATCGATATAGCTCTCGATCGCATCGAGGTCCCGGATGCCGCCGCCGAGCTGGATCGCCGTCTTGTCGCCGACCGCGGCGATCATCTCGCGGATCACTTTCTCGTTCTTCGGCCTTCCCGCGATTGCACCATTCAAGTCGACGATGTGCAGGCGCTTGGCGCCTTGCGCCGTCCAGTGCTTGGCCATGGCGACGGGGTCGTCCGAAAATACCTTCGCCGTGCTCATGTCGCCTTGCTTCAGGCGCACGCAGCGCCCGTCCTTCAGGTCAATTGCAGGGATGATGAGCACCGGGCTCGAGAGAAGTTGAGGACCGAGGACGCCGCCTAAGGACGCCACCGCACGAAGTTGGAGAGAAGTTGCAGGCCGGCGGACTGGCTTTTTTCGGGGTGGAACTGGACGGCAAAAATGTTATCCCGGGCAATCGCACAGGTAAAGGGCTGCCCGTAGAGCGCGGTGCCGGCAGTAAGAGAAGGGTCGCGGGGCGCCGGGTAGTAGCTATGTACAAAGTAGAAGCGGCTGTCATCGGCAATGTCGGCCCAAAGCGGGTGTGCACGCGCCTGCGTCACCTCGTTCCAGCCCATGTGCGGGATTTTCAGCCCGGACACGCGGAAACGCGGCACATGGCCCCCGAGAAGGCCCAGTCCGGCGGTGTTGCCCTCTTCGCCGTGCTCGAACAACATTTGCAGCCCGATGCAGATGCCGAGGAACGGCTTTTGCCGCGCCGCATCGATGACCGCCTCGCGCGCGCCGCTCTCGCCGAGCTGGCGCATGCAGTCGCGCATCGCGCCCTGGCCCGGGACCACGACTTTGTCGGCGGAAGCAATCCTTTCGGGGTCCGCAGTGACGAGCACCTCGGCTTGCGGCGCGACATGCTCGATCGCCTTTGAGACCGAGCGCAGGTTGCCCATTCCGTAATCGACGACAGCGATTTTCAAATTAAAGCGAGCCCTTCGTGGAGGGAATGACGCCGGCCGCGCGCGGATCGGGCTCCGCCGCCATGCGTAAAGCTCGCGCGAACGCCTTGAACATCGTTTCGCACTGGTGGTGCGCATTGTCGCCGCGCAGGTTGTCGATGTGCAGCGTGACCTGGGCATGGTTGACGAAGCCCTGGAAAAACTCGTGCACCAGGTCGACGTCGAACTCGCCGATGAGGCCGCGGGTAAATTTGACGTGATAGTCGAGGCCCGGCCGGCCGGAGAAATCGATGACCACGCGCGACAGCGCCTCGTCGAGCGGCACATAGGCATGGCCGAAGCGGCGAACTCCGGACTTGTCGCCAATGGCCTTTGCGAACGCCTGCCCCAGGGTAATGCCGATGTCCTCGACGGTGTGGTGGGCGTCGATCTCGAGGTCGCCCTTGGCGCGCACGGTGAGGTCGATCGAGCCGTGGCGCGCGACCTGGTCGAGCATGTGGTCGAGGAAGGGGATGCCGGAGGCGAGCTGCGACTTGCCGGAACCGTCGAGGTCGACGGCCACGAAGATCTGCGTCTCTTTGGTATCCCGCTGGATTTCCGCCTTACGCATGGGAGAGGACCGAGGCGAGCGCCTCGATGAGTTTCGCGTTCTCGTCGGCGGTGCCGACCGTGAGCCTCAGGCAGTGGGCGAGAAGGGGATGCGATCCGTGTAAGGTCTTGATCAATATACCACGCTGCTTCAGTCCCTCGAATGCGGCGGGCGCATCGGCGACACGGATGAGGACGAAGTTCGCCGCCGAGGGAAATCGCGTCACGCCGCCCATGCGGTCGAGCGCCGCTTCGAGGCGCGCGCGTTGGTCCACGATGCGCCGGGTCTGCTCCAGCAGCACCTCGCGACGTTCGAGCACGAGGTCCGCTGCGGCCGCCGTGAGGACGTTCACGTTGTAGGGCATGCGCAGCTTCTCCAGCTCGACCATCCAGTCGCGCGGCCCGATGCCTACGCCGAGGCGCAAGCCGGCGAGGCCCAGCTTCGATACGGTGCGCACCAGCAGCAGGTTCGGATGCCGGCCGACCTCGTCGAGCAGCGTGGCGCCGTTCGAGAACGGGTAGTAAGCCTCGTCGACGACGACGAGGCCCGGGGAAGCTTCGATCGCGCGCAGGATCGCCTC
>DATENV010000259.1:0-2092 GCA_035274805.1 Sphingomicrobium sp.
AGGGCCCCGGCCACGTGCCGATGCACAAGATCAAGGAGAATATGGACAAGCAGCTGGAAAGCTGCGGCGAGGCGCCCTTCTATACGCTCGGCCCGCTCGTGACCGACGTCGCGCCCGGCTACGACCATATCACCAGCGGCATCGGCGCGGCCATGATCGGCTGGTTCGGCACCGCGATGCTTTGCTACGTCACGCCCAAGGAGCACCTCGGCCTGCCCGACCGCGACGACGTCAAGGTCGGGGTCGTCACCTACAAGCTCGCCGCCCATGCGGCCGACCTCGCCAAGGGCCACCCGGCCGCTCGGTTGTGGGATGACGCGCTGAGCCGCGCGCGGTTCGAATTCCGCTGGCGCGACCAGTTCAACCTGTCGCTCGACCCCGACACCGCCGAAGCGTTCCACGACCAGACGCTCCCGGCCGAGGGCGCCAAGACCGCGCACTTCTGCAGCATGTGCGGCCCCAAGTTCTGCTCGATGAAGATCAGCCAGGAAGTCCGCGAGTTTGCTCGGCTAAACCCCTCTCCCCTTGCGGGAGAGGGCGACTCGCCTGCGGCGAGCGGGAAGAGGGCGATAGACAGCTCGCGCGACGCCGAAGCCGCTGCGGTGAGCGACGCCGAAGCCGGAATGGCCGAAATGTCCAAGCGCTTCCACGACGAAGGCGGCGAACTGTACGTGCCGGCGGCGGAGTGACGGCCGCTGACAACAAGCAGTTGGTACGCGACGCGTTCGAGGCGCTGGGCCGCTCCGACGCCCGCCCGCTGATCGATCTAATGGCTGATGAGTTCGCTTGGATCATCGAGGGCCAGAGTCGCTTCTCGCGCCGATTCGACGGCAAAGCGGCGGTTAAGGGCGAGCTGCTCGAGCCGTTGTTCGAAGCCTTCGCAACAGCCTACCACTTCACCATCGACGAAATCATCGCCGAAGGCGACCGTGTGGTCGTGCTCGGCCGCGGCGAGGTGACGATGAAGTCGGGCAAGGATTACAACAACAGCTACTGCTTCGTCCTGCGGCTCTCGGACGGCCGGCTGGTCGAGCTGCGCGAGTATCTCGATACGGCGCTAGTGGAGTCGGTGTTCGGCTGAGGGAGAGTTTCAGGAGCCGCGGCCGATTGACGCGATTTCAACCATTGCGCGGTTAGGCACCAGCGCATGAATGTGGGGAAGACCGGGTCGATCCTGTTCCAGATGTACGTCGGCACGCTGGCGTTGGTCTGGGCCGTCGCGATGATCCTCGGCGGCGGCGCACTCGTCTATATCGGCATGGAGCCGTTCAAGACCCGCGGCATGGTCATGATCGGCCTCGGCGCGCTGGTCCTGTTCCTCAGCGGGCTGCGCATCGCCCACGCCGCGAGGAAACCCAAGGATCCCCAGCTCGCCAGCGACGCGCAGCGCGACTTCGATGCCGACGAGGCGATCCGCCGCTACCTCGAGCAGAAGGCATCCGCGGCCCCTGAGCCGCCTATCGCGACCAAACCGCCAGCCGCTGCTGCCGCCCCGGCGCCGGTCCAGCGTCCCGTGTTCGGGCGCCGCGGCGCCGCCTGAGACCGTCGAGTCATCGTTCATCGCCGGTCGCGGGGTTCGCTGCTAGGGCAGCTCGAACCGCCGAGGACCACGGAGAACCCATGAAAGCCATCCCCATCGCCGTCGCCGCCCTGTTGCTGACGGCCAGCGGCACCGCCGCCGCCCAGACCGCCAGCGACGCCCGCTGCCTGCTGCTCAGCAACGCCTTCGCCAAGCAGTCGAAGGACGCCCAGGCGCAGAAGCTCGCCGAGGATTCGCTCTATTTCTACCTCGGGCGGATTCCGGGCCAGCCGACCGCCGCGCAGTTGAAGGCGATGTTCGACCAGCAGGACAAGACCATCACCGACGCCAATGCCGGGAGAGTGATGGGCGACTGCGTCAATGCGGTCAGGGCCAAGGTCCAACTGCTTCAGGACGTCGCCGCGCAGGCCAAGCCCGCGACAAAGCCGACCCAGCCGCAGGGGCGCTAGGCTGCGTCCATCCGCCATCGAAGCCGTCCGCCGCTACGTCTATTGGCGCTGGTCACGGTCTCCCGCCAGGCGTAGTTTCGGTTTCGTCCATTCGAGGGAATGA
>DATENV010000260.1:0-2472 GCA_035274805.1 Sphingomicrobium sp.
GTCGAGACCTGCTCGATCTCGATTCGTCTGGACAGCGACGACCCCGCGGCGGTCGTCGCCACGGCGCTGTTCGGCGACGGCGCCGCCGCCGCCATCGTCACGAGCGGCCATCACAGCCTCGCGCGGATCAGCGGATCGGCCGAGAAGCTGTGGCCGGACACGCTGCGAATCATGGGCTGGGATGTCGAGGACCCCGGCCTGTCGGTCGTATTCGACCGTGCCATTCCGCCGTTCATCGAGGAACATCTCGCTGAGGCGGTCGACGGAATGTGTGATGAGCTCGGCACCAGTCGCGAGGAAATCGACCGCTTCTGCTGCCATCCCGGCGGCGTGAAGATCATCGACGCGATCGAAAGCGCGCTCGAGCTCAACCAAGGCGAGCTCAACCTCGAGCGCGAAGTGCTCCGCGATTACGGGAATATGAGCGCGCCGACCGTGTTGTTCATCCTGGAGCGACTCATTGCCCGTGGCCTGCCGAAGCGCACGATGATGCTCGCCTTCGGGCCGGGCTTCACCGGCGCGGGGCTGCTCCTCGAACCGGCGTGACTGTCAATATTATTATTCTGTCGCTGGTGACGCTCCAGCGGCTTGGCGAGCTGTGGATTTCGAATCGCAACACGAAGCGGTTGCTCGCGCAGGGAGCGCGCGAGCACGCGCCGGGTCATTATCTCCCGATCGTCGCGCTTCACGCGACCTGGCTGGTGACGTTGTGGCTGTTCGCCTTGCCTCGCCCCGTCGACGGCTTCTGGCTGGCGATGTTCGTCCTTATCGAACTCGGGCGGATCTGGGTGCTCGCTACGCTCGGCCAGCGCTGGACGACGCGGATTATCGTCCTTCCCGACGCGCCGCTGGTGCGCCGCGGTCCCTATCGCTGGGTCAACCATCCCAATTACCTGGTCGTCATTGCCGAGATCGCGGTGCTTCCGCTGGTGTTCGGGTTGTGGCTCGTTGCCGTGATTTTCTCGGCTCTCAACGCCATAGCCCTCGCGGTCCGCATCCGCGCCGAGAACCGCGCGCTCGGCCGATCGCGCTAGCTCGCTAAGTCCGCTTGCTCTTGCTTCGAGCCGCGCCTATATCGCGGCTCTCTCCTCGACATCGTCAGATGCCTGAGGCTGGGGCCCTACGGCTCCGGTCCGAGAGACGTTTGGCTTTCCAGGGAGTTTGCGTGACCGACGTCGCGACCATCGCCAGACAGATTGAGCCCGAGGTGAAGAGCCTCGGCTACGATCTCGTGCGCGTCGCGATCATCGGCGGCACATCCGATCCGACGTTGCAGGTGATGGCCGAGCGCCCCGACACCCGCCAACTGGACCTGTCTGACTGCGAGGCCATCTCGCGCCGCCTGTCGGACTGGCTCGACGGCCACGATCCGATCGAGGGCAGCTACCGGCTCGAGGTCAGTTCGCCGGGCATCGATCGTCCGCTCACCCGGCTCACCGATTTTTCGGACTGGGCCGGCCACGAAGCGCGCATCACGCTCGCCGAGCCCCGCGAAGGCCGCAAGCAATTTTCCGGCTCGCTCGACGGCGTCGAGGGCAATGATGTGAGGCTCACCGACAAAAGCGGCCGGGAGCACATGCTGCCGTTCTCCGACATCTCCTCGGCCAAGCTGCTCTTGACCGACAAGCTCATCACCGCCACCGCGCCGCTCAGCACCGAGGGCGCCGACACAATTCAAACCGTAGAGGAATAAGTTTCAATGGCTACCGCACCCGCTGCCGTCAGCGCCAACAAGGCCGAGCTGATCGCGATCGCCGACGCGGTCGCGCGCGAAAAGCTGATCGACAAGGGCATCGTCATCGAAGCGATGGAGGATGCGATCCAGCGCGCCGCCCGTGCCCGCTACGGCGCCGAGAACGACATCCGCGCCAAGCTCGACGGCGAAACCGGCGACCTCCGCCTGTGGCGGGTTCTGGAAGTGGTGGAAGAGGTGGAAGACCACTTCAAGCAGATCGACGAGAAGGGCGCGCAGAAGCTGCAGAAGGGCGCGTCGATCGGCGACTTCATCGTCGACCCGCTGCCGCCGATCGAGTTCGGCCGCATCGCCGCGCAAGCCGCCAAGCAGGTCATCTTCCAGAAGGTCCGCGACGCCGAGCGCGAGCGGCAATATGAGGAGTTCAAGGACCGCGTCAGCGAGGTCATCACCGGCGTCGTCAAGCGCGTCGAGTTCGGCCACATCGTCGTCGATCTCGGCCGCGCCGAGGGCGTCATCCGCCGCGACCAGCAGATCCCGCGCGAGGTCGTCCGGGTCGGCGACCGGGTGCGCTCGCTGATCCTCTCGGTGCGCCGCGAGAATCGGGGGCCGCAGATCTTCCTCAGCCGCGCCCATCCCGACTTCATGAAGAAGCTCTTCGCCCAGGAAGTGCCCGAGATTTACGACGGAATCATTGAGATCAAGGCCGCCGCCCGCGATCCCGGCAGCCGCGCCAAGATCGGCGTGATCAGCCACGACAGCTCGATCGACCCGGTCGG
>DATENV010000261.1:0-6792 GCA_035274805.1 Sphingomicrobium sp.
GGGCTCCAGTCGGCCCCGCCGACGATCGCGACCGGCGAGGCGGCTTCCTTGAGCAATTCGAAGAGGGCCTGGATCGCGCCGGGATCCGGGGCTTCGGCAAGCGGCGCGACGCAGGGCCGATCGAGCGCCTCAACCTCGTCGCGCAGCATATCCTCGGGCAAAGCGAGCACCACCGGACCTGGCCGCCCGGCGGTCGCAACACGCCATGCGCGGGCGACATATTCGGGGATTCGACGGGCGTCCTCGATCCGCGCGGCCCATTTGGCAAGCGGCGCGAAGAAGGCGGGGAAGTCCACTTCCTGGAAGCCCTCGCGGTCGCGGTCGCCGCGCGCAACGTCGCCGATGAACAGGACCATCGGCGTCGAATCCTGTAAGGCGACGTGGACTCCGCCGCTGGCGTTGGTGGCACCCGGGCCGCGGGTGACGAAAGCGACGCCGGGGCGGCCGGTCATCTTGCCGTCGGCGTCGGCCATGTAGGCAACGCCGCCCTCCTGCCGGCAGACGATGATATCGATCTCGGGCGTGTCGTGGAGCGCGTCGAGCACCGCGAGGAAGCTTTCGCCCGGCACGGTGAAGATGCGGTCGCAGCCCTGGATCTTGAGCTGGTCGACAAGAATGCGTCCGCCCGTTCTGGCACCGCTGCGCTTGGTCATGCGCGGGCCTCTAGCTGCGCCCCATTCGTGCGTCACCCCCGCGAGCGGTGGCCGAACGATGCGGGCGTGCTAAGCAGATGCGGTGAAAAGCCATGGAAGGCCGATCCACCGCCGCGCAGCGGACGGCTTGAAGGGCCTTGGCGAAGGCTTCCGGCGTGAGCGTGCCGTGCGCACGCACATCATCTTCTCGGCCGCTTCGCTGATCATGCTCATATGGGTCCGGCCGGCGCTCGCCTGGACGTTGACCGTCGCGGTCCTGCTCGTCCTGGGGTTGACCGTGGAGTTGATCAACGGCGCGGTTGAGGCCTCGCTCGACCGGCTGCATCCGGCGGTGGATTCTGAAATCGGCGCGGCCAAGGACATGGCCTCGGCGGCGGCATTCGTGATCAACTGCGCGGCGGTTGCCGCCGCGATTGGGGCCCTCGCTTCGACGCTCTGATCACGCCTGGTGAATGGCCTTGACCACCTGGTAGCTCTCGAGGCCTTCCTTGCCGCCCTCGCTACCGAAGCCGGAGTCCTTGACCCCGCCGAACGGCGCGTCGGCGAGCGAAATCGCGAAGGTGTTGATGCCGACCATGCCGCTCTCGACGAGGTCGCCGATCAGGTTCGCACGGCGGCCGTTCTCGGTAAAGGCGAAGGCCGCGAGGCCATAGGGCAGCCGGTTGGCCTCACCGATCGCTTCCTCGAACGTGTCGAACGGGCGTGACACCGCGACCGGGCCGAACGGCTCGTCGTTCATGATCGCCGCTTCGTTGGGCACGTCGGCCAGGAGCGTCGGCTGGAAGAAAAAGCCACCGTCACCGCGCTCGCCGCCGGCGAGCAGGCGCGCCCCCTTGGCCTTGGCGTCCTGCACCAGCGTCTCGATCGCGTCGGGGCGCCGACGATTGGCAAGCGGCCCCATCTTGGTGCCTTCCTCCATGCCGTTGCCGACCTTCACCTTCTGCGTGCGTTCGGCGAAGCCCTTCACGAACGCGTCGTAGATGCCGCGCTGGACGTAGAAGCGCGTCGGCGAGACGCAGACCTGTCCGGCGTTCCGGAATTTCTGCGGCACGACCATGTCGAGCGTCTTTTCGAGGTCGCAATCGTCGAAGATCAGCACCGGCGCGTGGCCGCCCAATTCCATCGTCACGCGGGTCATGCTGTCGGCGCAGAGGCGCATGAGGTGCTTGCCGACGCCGGTCGAGCCGGTGAAGCTCACCTTGCGGATGACACGGCTGGCGATCAGCGTCTCGCTGACCAGGCCGCTGTCGCCGTGGATCAGCTGCGCGACGCCCGCCGGAATGCCGGCGTCGGCCAGCGCGCGGAACAGCTCGGTGCAACAGCCGGGAGTCTCGTGCGGCGGGCGCGAAATGACGGTGCAGCCGGCGGCGAGCGCGGCGCTGACCTTCTTCGCCAGCAAATAGATGGGGAAGTTCCACGGCGTGAAGGTCGCAGTCGGGCCGACCGGCTGGCGGATCACCCGGCTGACCTGGCCCGCGGGACGGACCAAAGTGCGGCCGTAGTCGCGCTTGGCGTCCTCGGCGTACCAGTCGAACAGCTGCGCGGAAGCGAGCACTTCGGCCTTGGCTTCGGCGATGACCTTGCCCTGCTCCTGGGTCATCGTCGCGGCGATCAGCTCGACGCGCTCGCGGAGCAGCGCTGCCGCCTTGTGGAGGATCGCGCCGCGCTTCTCGACGTCGGTCGAGCGCCACCCCGGCCAGGCGCGTTCGGTCGCGGCCAGCGCCTCGTCGAGATCGGCCTTGGTCGCGTAGGGGAGGTCGGCGATCGGATGCGCGTCGACCGGATTGACGACCTGGTGGCAGTCGCGGCCTTCGCCCGATTTCCACACGCCGTCGATGAAGAGCTGAAGCGAGGTTTCGTATCCCATGGCGCGGCAGATAAGCCTGTGTCGTTACGCCTGCAACTTGACTCATCCTCCCTGCGAGCGAAGCTCGTGGGGAGGGGGACCATTCACCGAAGAGTGAATGGTGGAGGGGCCATGCGAGCGACGCGGAAATCGATGCGGAACGCAAAACAGCAGCGGCGGAACATGACGCCGCCAGAGGTCAAACTTTGGGCGCTCCTTCGCCGGTCTCCCGGTGGCGTCGGGTTCCGCCGTCAGCACCCGGTCGGACCGTATGTCGCCGACTTTTATTGTCCTGCGGCGAAACTTGTGATCGAGATCGACGGCTTGATTCACGACTTCACTGTCGAACAAGACAAAACGCGCGACGGGTACATGCGTGAGTTGGGCCTCAGGATCCTGCGTATTCCGGCCGCCGAAGTCATGAACGATCCTCTTGCGGTCGCTGATGGACTGATTCGGCTGTGCGGCCCCTCCACCACTCAGCTCCGCTGAGCGGTCCCCCTCCCCATCACCGCTTTCGCGGTGACAGGGGAGGATGTTGTCTGCGCCGCAACGGGCCGCTACGCCTACTGACAAAGGAGCAAGCAAGCGATGACCAAGCAGGAACTCGTCGAGCGGATGCAAGCCGGCCAGGCGTGGGTGCCGGGCAAGCGCGTGAAGATCGATTTCGGCGGCAGCGAAGGCGCGATCATGCTCGACGGCGCGGCCGGCCAGGTGAGCGAGGAAGATGGCGATGCCGAGACCACCATCCGCGTCGGCTGGGACGACTGGCAGCAGATGGCCGCCGGGCAGCTCGACGGCATGACCGCGTTCATGATGGGCAAGCTCAAGGTCGAGGGCGACATGTCGAACGCAATGCAATTGCAGGGTGTGCTCGCGAAGCTGCGCAGCTGAGCTGCATAAGGCGCGCTTATCGCGACGCTCGCCAAATTGATTTGGCCGGCGGTCGCAGGCACGACAATGCAGTGCGCGGAGGCGGCTCATGCTGAAGCTCTATTATTCGCCGGGCGCCTGCTCGCTGGTGCCGCACATCGCCCTCGAGGAAGCGGGCGTGGAATACACCGCGCTCCGAATCCCGATCGCCGACGGCGGGCACCTCACGCCCGAATATTTGGCGATCAATCCGCACGCCCGGCTGCCCGCGCTCGAAACCGAGCAGGGCGTGATCACCGAGAATATCGCGGTCCTCAATTTCATCGCTGACCGCTTCGGCGCGCCAGGGTCCGTGCCGCGCGCCGATCCCTATGCCGCCGCCCGCTGTAATGAGCTGCTCGGCTGGTTCAGCTCGAGCGTCCACATCGCCTTTGCGCAAGTTTGGCGCGGCGCACGCTTCACCGATGACGAAGCGCTTTGGCCGGCGTTGGAAGCGGGCGGCCGTAAGGTCCTGGCGCGGCAGTTCGAGGAGATTGACGCGCTCTGCGCCGGGGAATGGCTGGTGCCGTCGGGTTACACCGCCGCGGACGGCTACGCGTTGACCTTCCTGCGCTGGGCGCGGCGGATCGGCTTCGACATCGGGCGATATCCGGGCTGGTCGGCACTCGCGGCGCGGGTGCTCGAACGGCCCGCGGTTCAGCGCGCGCTCGACCGCGAAGGGCTCAGCGCGGAAGAGTTCCAGTCAGTCTTCGCCTGACGCCGCCGCTTGCAAAGCTGCGCGGTTACCGATTGGTGGCGCCTTTTCGTCGAACGCCGGCTTGATTCGCTGCGCCTCCCGGCTGAAAGCCGCAAATATCGGAGGGGCGGATGATGCGAACAGCCGTTGCGGTCCTTGGGCTGGCAACCACCGTGCCGGCAGCTGCGCAGCAACCGGCGCCAGCTCCGGCGAAACCGGCGGCGCCCTGCGCGGCTCCCGAACACCGCCAGTTCGATTTCTGGGTCGGCCGCTGGGACGTCTATCCGACCGGAAAAGACAAGCTGGTGGCGCACAGCCTGATCGAGTCGGTCTATAACGGCTGCGGCGTGCGCGAGAACTGGATGCCGCTCAGCAACCAGCCCGGCGGCAGCCTCAACATCTACGTGCCCGAGCAGAAACGCTGGGAGCAATTCTGGATCGACTCCCAGGGCTCGCGCGCGATCTTCACCGGCGGCTGGAACGGCAAGGCGATGGTGATCCAGGGCAAATGGGCCGGTCCGCTGGTGCGGATCAGCTACACCAAGAACGCCGACGGGTCGGTCCGGCAGTTCGGCGAGCAATCGACCGACGAGGGCAAGAACTGGGCGCCCTCGTTCGACCTGACCTACCGTCCTGCGGCAGCCAGCAAACCCTGAAGTGGCGCGGCGTTTCGCCCTGTTCGCTGCCGCGCTGGCCGGGGCACCGGCATCGGCTCAGCCAGTCATGCTCGATGCGCGTGCGGCCGAAGCGATCGTCCACGGCTGCGCAGCGCACGCCATTGCGAAAAAGCAGAGCGAGGCGATCGCGGTAGTCGATAACGGCGGCCACGTCGTCGCGGCGCTGAGGATGGATGGCAACGGCAGCGGCATCTTCGAGTTCGCGGTCGCCAAGGCAAGGGCGGTGGCTGCGTGGGGATTTTCGACCGCTGAGATGGCCGTGGCTGCGAAGGGCACGCCCGGCTTCGCCAATGCGCCGCATGTTGTGACCGTCGCCGGGGGCGTCCCCGTTTATACCGCGGACGGCAAGCTGCGGATCGGCGCCGTCGGCGTGTCGGGCGAGGCGCCCGCCGACGACGCCGCATGCGCCGAAGCCGGCATTCGCGCGGCCGGATTGCGCTCCGCCCGTTCTTGACCCGCACGACCGCGCTTCTATTGGCGGCGCATGCAGAAAATCTATCCCAACGCGGACCGCGCGCTTGAAGGCCTGCTGTTCGACGGCATGACCATCGCCGCCGGCGGGTTCGGTCTGTGCGGCATCCCCGAGCGGCTGATCGACGCGGTCCAGGCGAGCGGGGTCAAGGACCTCACCATCGCCTCGAACAATGCCGGCATCGACAATGAGGGCCTCGGCAAGCTGCTCCGGACGCGGCAGGTCAAGAAGATGATCTCCTCCTACGTCGGGGAGAACAAGGAGTTCGAGCGGCAATTCCTGGCGAACGAGCTCGAGGTCGAATTCTGCCCGCAGGGGACGCTCGCCGAGCGGATGCGCGCGGGAGGCGCTGGTATCCCCGGCTTCTACACCAGGACCGGCGTCGGGACGCAGGTCGCGCAAGGGAAAGAGGTCAAGGAATTCGACGGCGAGGAATATATCCTCGAACGCGGAATTCGCGCCGATCTGTCCATCATCAAGGGCTGGAAAGCCGACGAGAGCGGCAACCTCATGTTCCGCAAGACCGCGCGCAACTTCAACCTGCCGGCGGCGACCTGCGGCAAGGTCTGCGTCGCCGAGGTCGAGGAGATCGTGCCGGTCGGCAGCCTCGACCCCGACTGCATTCATTTGCCTTCGATTTACGTGAAGCGGCTGATCCTCGGCGCACCCTACGACAAGAAGATCGAATTTCGGACGGTGCGGCAGCGGGAGGTCGCGTGATGGCCACGCAGGTGGAAACCAAGGGCTGGACCCGCGACCAGATGGCGGCACGCGCGGCGCGGGAGCTGGAGGACGGTTTCTACGTCAACCTCGGCATCGGCATTCCGACGCTCGTCGCCAACAACATTCCGGCGGGCATGACGGTCACGCTGCAAAGCGAGAACGGAATGCTCGGCATCGGGCCGTTCCCGTACGACGACGAAGTCGACCCCGACCTGATCAACGCCGGCAAGCAGACCATCAGCCAGCTGCCGCAATCGAGCTACTTCGACAGCGCGCAAAGCTTCGCGATGATCCGCGGCGGGCATATCGACCTCGCGGTGCTCGGCGGCATGGAAGTGAGCGAGAATGGCGACCTCGCCAACTGGATGGTGCCGGGCAAGATGATCAAGGGCATGGGCGGCGCGATGGACCTCGTCGCCGGGGTCAAGAAGATCATCGTCGTGATGGAGCATGTCTCGAAGAATGGAGACCCCAAGTTCATCCCCGAATGCACGCTGCCACTGACGGGCAAGAACGTGGTCGACATGGTCATCACCGACCTCGCCGTGTTCCAGCGCTCGACCCACATGAGCCCGTTCCGGCTGATCGAGCTGGCGCCCGGCGTCACGCGCGAGGAAGTGCGCGAGAAAACGACGGCGGCGTACGAGGAATGACCTGGCGCGACGCCAAGGAAACGGCGCTCGCCGCGACGCTCCTTGCCGTGCTGCTGATGCTCTACGCGCACATCCTCTATTACCTGCGTCATTCGTACGAGTGAGCGGATGAAGGCGCTTTTATCCGACCAGCCGGGCGGGCCGGAGACGCTGCGGATC
>DATENV010000262.1:0-2837 GCA_035274805.1 Sphingomicrobium sp.
CACGTCCGCTTCGAGCAACGCGACGCGCACCTCGCGCATCGCCGCGCGCACGTCGCTCTCGGTGAGCGCGCCGCGTCCGCGAAGCCGGTCGAATACGCTGCCGAGCCGATCGCTCAACGTGTCGAACATTCAAATCCTTTCTTCATCCTCCCCTCGGTTTCGAGGGGAGGGGGACCATGTGAAACATAGTGGAGGGGATCTTGTACGCCCCAACATAGGGCCCCTCCACCGCTCTTCGAGCGGTCCCCCTCCCCGAGAAATCCCGGGGAGGATGAATCAAACGCAAAAATCGCCGGCGGACGAAACCTCGTCGGCCGGCGTGCACCCGCGGGTGCTCACTTCAATGCCTGTCCTGTGGACGAAGGGGCGCTTAGCCGCTCGCGCTCATAAGTTCAACCGCGCGGCTTGCCGCCGCCGGGCTTGCCCCCGTTTCCACCACCTTTTGGCGGACGGCCGCCGCGGCGATGCCCTTGCCCCGGGCCCCGCGGCGGGCCGCGACGGTCGCGCTCGGGCACGCGGTCGATTGGCCGCGACTGCTGCATCTGCTGCCGCGGGCCAACCGCGTAACCTTCCTTCAGCAGCTGCGTGAACGCTGTTCGGGTCGTCTCCGCGATCGCGTCCTGCAGCTCCTTGGGCAAATCGGCGAACGTGACGTTGGCATGGATGGCCTGCACGTCACGGAGCAGCTGATTTGGCAGGCCCCCGGATGCTCGCTTCAGCGCCGCGATGCCGTCGAGCACAGCGGAAAAAATGATCGCTTGCATGACCTCGGTCGCGGCTCTTTGCATTTTGGCCTCGTTGGTGGACTTGCGTCTGGACGCTCCCTAAGTCACGCGCCCAATGCGGCGCCCCTTCCACAAGATGCATGGCCTCGGCAATGATTTCGTGATCGTCGACGCGCGCGAGCAGCCGTTCGACGTCACGCCCCGGCTGGCTCGCGCCATCGCCGACCGGCGCACCGGCGTCGGCTGCGACCAGCTGATCGTGCTCGAGCCGAGCGACACCGCCGACCTTCGGATGCGTATCTGGAACAGCGACGGCGGCGAGGTCGAAAGTTGCGGCAACGCGGCCCGCTGCGTGGTGCAACTGACCGGCGCCAGGCGGATCGACAGTGACGGCGGCCTGCTCGAAGGCAAAGAGCTTGGCGCCGAGGTCGAGGTCAGCCTGGGCGAGCCGCGCTTCCGCTGGGAGGAAATTCCCCTCGCCTACGCGATGGACACGTCGGCGCTGCCGATGGCGTGGGACGGCCTCGAACATCCGATGGCGCTCAATGTTGGCAATCCTCACCTCGTCTTCTTCGTCCCCGACGCGCGGCAAGTGCCGCTGGACGTGCTGGGACCGAGGATCGAACACGATCCGGCATTTCCCGAGCGGATCAACGTCAACGTCGCGACCGACGTCCACGACCGCTTAAAATTGCGCACCTTCGAGCGGGGCGCCGGCGAGACGCTCGCCTGCGGGACGGGAGCCTGTGCGAGCGCGGTCGCGGCAATCGCCACCAGGCGTGCGCAATCGCCGGTGAGGGTCGACATGACCGGCGGGAGCCTGACGATCGCCTGGGCGCCCGGCGAGCCGATCCGCATGCGCGGCAGCGCGACCCACGTCTTCTCGGGCGAACTCGACCTCGAGGCGCTGCAATGAGCGTCGAGACGATCACCCTCGGCTGCCGCCTGAATTACGCGGAAAGCGAGACGATCGCGCGCTCGGCGTCCGCCGACGAGGACTGGATCGTCGTCAACAGCTGTGCCGTGACCAACGAAGCGGTCCGTCAAACGCGGCAGGCGATCCGCCGCGCGCATCGCCACCAGCCAGGGGCAAAAATTCTTGTCACCGGCTGCGCTGCAGAACTGGAACCGGAGACCTTCACCGACATGCCGGGCGTCGCCCGCGTGGTCAGAAATGCCGGCAAGATCAACAGCTTCGAGGCGAATGACGTCATGACGTCAGCGCCGGCCGGGTTCATGGGCCACGTCCGCAGCTTCGTCGCGGTTCAGACCGGCTGCGACCACCGCTGTACCTTTTGCTCGATTTGGCAGGCACGCGGCCCGAGCCGCTCCTATCCGTATGAAGCCATCCGCGACGCGGTGGCGCGCGAGCTCGACCGCGGCGCCAAGGAGATCGTGCTCACCGGTGTGGACATCACCGATTATTCGGGCGGTCTTGGCCTGTTGTGCCAACACTTGCTCGCCGCCGAGCCGCGTCTCGAGCGGTTGCGGCTGTCCTCGCTCGACAGCATCGAGATCGATGATGCGTTGTTCGAGCTGATCGCCGGCGAGCCGCGGCTGATGCCGCACTTCCATCTCTCGCTGCAGGCGGGCGACGATCTGATCCTCAAGCGGATGAAGCGGCGTCACAGCCGCGCCGACGCGGTTCGAACGGTCGAGCGCATCAAGAGCGTTCGCCCTGATGCGACGATTGGTGCTGACTTGATCGCGGGATTTCCCACTGAAACTGAGAAAATGGCGCTGAACACTCTGAAATTACTCGACAATTGCGACATTATCGCGGCCCATGTCTTCCCGTTCTCGCCGCGCCCCGAAACGCCGGCGGCGCGCATGCCGCAACTGCCGCCTGAGCTGGTCAAGGCGCGAGCCACACGGCTGCGGCAAGCGGCCGCGGAGCGCCGCCGCCGCTGGCTCGACCGGCTGGTCGGCACGGCGCAGCCAGTCCTCATCGAGAACCACGGCAAGGGCCACAGCGATACCTTCGCGGCCGTCGCCATCGACGGCGCGCAACGCGGCGAGACTGGCCTGGCCCGCTTCATCGGCCGTTCCGGCGACCATCTGGCGGCTGTCTGGGCATGAGTTGGCTCGATCGCCTGCGCGGCGGCTTCGCCA
>DATENV010000263.1:0-3089 GCA_035274805.1 Sphingomicrobium sp.
CCGAGCTCGCGCTTGACGTTGGTCCACCAGCTGTCCTGCGGCCCGCCGCGCCGCAGCTCGGGCGCCAGCGTCTCATATTCGGCGATCAGGTCGTTGAGGCGAATCGGTCGATGCGCGGCGGTGACGACCGTCGCGACCGCCGCCGGATGCTGCGCGCCGAACCGCGCCGCGAGCAGGTTCTCGAGGTAGCCGAGCGCAACTCCGCGGTCGATCGCGCGGCGGGCGGCGAAGGCGATGACCAGCGCATCGGCCCGCCCGGCCGAACCGGCTGCGCGCTGGGTTGCATTCTCGACCCGCGCGAGCCGGCTTTCGAGCGCGGCTATCTGGCTGTTGCGGATCGGTTGCGGGGACACGGCGACTGGGCTCGGCCCCACCGCCCTAGGCATCCCCGGCTGTGGCGCCGCCGGCGGGGCAACGCCGAGGAAGTGGGCGGCGGGCTGGTAACGGGCCAGCGCCCAGACGGCGGCGGCGGCGCCGATCAGGATGAGCACCAGCGCGATCAGCAGGCGCGCGCCCCACCCGATGCCAGTGCGAGTGCCGGTGCCGTTCATTTCGGCTGCGGGTTGTTGCACAGCCTCGCGGCGAGGGCCAGCAGCGCATCGTCGGACGGCCGCTCGACGACGTCGATCGACTTCCAGCCGGTGCCGACCGCGTTAGCCGCGGCATCGCTGATCGCGGCGATCGCAATCGAAGCGCGCTCCTCGATCAGCTCGGCGAAGCGGGTGCCGGCGCCCGGCGAGTGAACCAGCGCGAGACTGCCCGGCGCGGCCGACAGGTCGGGGCTTTCGATCGGCTCCGACCGATACACCACGAGCGGCGTGATCGCCTGGCGCGCGTCCTGCGCCTGGCGGCGGTCGGCACCGCACAGGTGCAGCAGCCGAAGCTCGTCTTCGATCGATCCGAGCAGCCGATCGACTCCCGCCTCGCCGGTCGCGGCGATATCGAATCCCGCGTCGCGCGCGGCTTCGGCGGTGGCCTCGCCCACGGCATGGGCCTTGAGGCCGCGCAGCGATTGCAACTGGTCTCCGCCGTGGCGGACGGCGTTGGCGCTGGTCAGCAACAGGCCGTCGAACGCCGCCGGGTCCGGCGCCCGCCACTCGACCGGCTCCACGCGGAACAAGGGGACCGCGACCGCATCGAGGCCGCGCTCGCGTGCCCGCCCGACTGTCGCGCTGGCGCCGGGCTCGGGGCGCAGGACCAGCACGCGCGTCATCTCAGGCGCCGAACAGCCTCCGGATCGATTCGGGCGCTGCAGACAGCAACGACCGCGCCAGCGCTTCGGGCGTATTCTCGTCGCCGCAGTCGAACACGGCGCGGTCCTCGACCATCTCGCTGCCGTCCTCGCTGAACAGCTGGGCGCGCATGCGCAGGTCCCCGTCCTCGAACGCGCAGAAGGCGGCGACCGGCGAATGGCACGTCGCGCCAAGCGCGCGGGTGAACGCGCGCTCGGCCATCACGCAGTTGAACGTGATGCCGTTGTTGATCGTGCTGAGCACGCTTTGCGTCCGCGTATCGTCGGTGCGGCACTCGATCCCGATCACCGCCTGGCCCGGCGCCGGGAGGATGATTTCGGTCGGGATTGCGGTCCCCGCGTCGATCTCGAGCCTCTTGAGCCCGGCCGAGGCCAGCAGGGTCGCGTCGATCTCGCCCGATTCGACCTTTTTCAGCCGGGTTTCGACATTGCCGCGGATCGGCACGATCTGGATATCCGGGCGCAGGCGCCGAACTTGCGCGGCGCGGCGCGGCGACGACGTGCCGACCACCGCCCCCTGCTTCAGCTTGTCGATCGATTCCGCACCGATGATCCGGTCGCGGACATCGCCGCGAGGGCGCACCGCGGCGATATGGATTTCGCGCGGCCGGACGCTCTCGACGTCCTTCATCGAATGGACGCAGAACTCGACTTCGCCGGCCAGCAGCGCGCGGTCGAGTTCCTTGGTCCATAGCGCCTTGCCGCCGATCTCGGCCAGCGGCCGGTCCTGGACCTGGTCGCCGGTCGTGGTGATCGTCACGATCTCGACCCAGCCTTCGGGCCAGCGCTGGGCGGCCTCGATCGCCGACGCGACCTTGCGCGCCTGCGCCAGCGCCAGCGCCGATCCGCGAGTCCCCAGGCGAAGCCCTTGCATGGCTCACCCCTAGTGCATCTCCAGAGGATGAGGCAAAGGGCCGGACACGAAATGACGGTAATGCCGACCATAATTTTGGGCCTCGAGAGCAGCTGCGACGACAGCGCGGCGGCGCTGGTGACCGGCGACCGTCGGATTCTCGCGCAGGCGGTGGTCGGGCAGAACAGCGCGCATCAGCCCTATGGCGGCGTGGTGCCGGAGATTGCCGCGCGGGCCCACGTCGAGATCCTGCCCGCGCTGATCGGGCAGGTGCTTCGCGAGGCCAGGCTGTCGATCGGTGAGGTCGATGCTGTCGCCGCGACCGCCGGTCCCGGGCTGATCGGGGGGGTGATGGTCGCGCTGCTCGCCGGCAAGGGGCTGGCGCTCTCGGCGGGCAAGCCGCTGCTGGCCGTCAATCACCTCGAAGGCCATGCGCTCAGCCCGCGCCTCGCCGATCCAGACCTCGGCTTTCCCTACCTGCTGCTGCTCGTCTCGGGCGGGCATTGCCAGCTGCTCGAAGTGCGCGGCGTCGGCGACTACCGGCGACTGGCGACGACCATCGACGATGCCGCCGGCGAAGCGTTCGACAAGGCTGCCAAGCTGCTCGGCCTGGGCTATCCCGGCGGCCCGGCGATCGAGGAGCTGGCGAGGGCGGGGGATTCGAATGCCGTCCCGCTGCCGCGGCCCTTGGTCGGCTCGGGCGAGCCGCATTTTTCCTTCGCCGGTCTCAAAAGCGCGGTCCAGCGGGCCGTCGTCTCGGGCGACTTTGCCAAGCGCGACATCGCCGCCAGCTTCCAGCAGGCGGTGGTCGATTGCCTGATCGACCGCACCCGGCTCGCGCTCGAACGAAGCGACGCGCCGGCGCTGGTCGTCGCCGGCGGGGTCGCGGCGAACCAGGCGATCCGCTCGGCGTTGCAGGAGCTCGCCGCGCTCCATGGCCGCCGCTTCAGCGTTCCGCCAGGCTGGCTGTGCACCGACAATGCG
>DATENV010000264.1:0-4033 GCA_035274805.1 Sphingomicrobium sp.
GAGCGCTCCCGCGCCTTCCTTGCCAAACGCGTCATAGCATTGGTCGACGATCACCCGGGCGTCGCTTTCGCCGGCGCGTGCGCGCTCCACGGCCTCGGCGATGCTCGCGGTCACCGAATCGGCGATCGACTTGGCGAGCTCGCCCTGAAGTCCGGCGGCCGAGCCGAAATGGTGGAGCAGGTTGGCGTGGGTCCGGCCGATCTCCGCCGCGACGGCCTTCAGTGTCACGGCTTGCGGCCCTTGCGCGATCAGCAGCTTGCGCGCCGCGGCGAGCGCGGCCGAGCGACTTTCTTCGGGGGTCAGGCGGGTTCGTCTTATTGACACGATTGTAAGTTAGTCTATTTTCCTCGTCATGACCGCGACGACTTTGCCGACTCCGTCGGACCTTAGCATCACGCCGCGCGACCGCCGCTTCGGTCGCGAAGCCGCCGCGCCGCGCTTGTGGCACGGCGGACGCGTCGAAGCGACCGCAATTTACAATGCATTATCGACCACCTTCCCGGCCGGCGAAGCCTTTTTCGTCGAGAGCGTGCGCGCGTTTCGCGAGGGCGCGCCCCCCAAGCTCGCCGAAGAAATCAAGGGATTCACAACGCAGGAAGCGATCCACAGCCGCGAGCATGACGCTTTCAACAAGCGAGCGACGATCACCGGCTACGACCTTTCGAAGCTCGAGGCGCAGGTCGAAAAGCGGCTGGCCGTTACGCGCGGCAAGCCGCCGGTCGTCAGCCTCGCCGCGACCATGGCGCTCGAGCATTTCACCGCGATCCTCGCCCATCAATTGCTCGCCGAGCCGCGCCACCTTGCCGGCGCCGAGCAGGAAGCCGCGGACCTCTGGCGCTGGCACGCGGTCGAGGAAATCGAGCACAAGGGCGTCGCGTACGACACGTGGCTGCACGCGACGCGTCACTGGACGCGCTGGAAGCGATGGAAGGTCAAGGCGAAGGTGATGCTCTATGTCACCCGTAATTTCGTCGTCGACCGGACGGCGGGCTCGCTCGAGCTGATGCGTCAGGACGGTGTGACCGGGCTCAAGGCGTGGTGGCTGTTGCTGACCTATCTCTGGGTGCGCCCGGGCATGTTCCGCAAGATCGCTGGCGCGTGGGTGAAGTTTTTCCTGCCTGGCTTCCATCCGTGGAACGAGGACGACCGTCACCTCCTGCGCGCCTATGAGGCGAGCGCCGTCGAGGTGCCGGTGCCCGGCAGGAAGGTGAGGCGGGCGGTTTAGGCCGCCAGCGCTTCGTCGCCCTCGTCCTGGTCGATCGCCGCAGTCTGCAGCTCCAGCCGCATCAGCCGCGCCGGGACCTCGGCGCCGCGCGCGCAACTCAGCCGCGGCGCCACGACGCCGAGTGACTTGAAACCGAGCTTCTCGAGCACGCGCGCCGAGGCCGGGTTGTCGATGAAGTGCGAGCCTTCGAGGCTGGGCAGCCGCAACGCGCGGGCGATGTCGATCAGTGCGGTGCAGGCTTCGGTCGCATAGCCGCGTCCCCAGAAGGGCCGGCCGATCCAATAGCCCATCTCGACCGAGCCGGAAGGCCGGCGGCCAAGGCCGCACGATCCGACCAGCAGCGGCGCCCCTATGCCGCGTTCGAAAACCAGCAGGGAGGGGAGAATCGGGTCGCGCAGGCTCGCCAGAAACGCTTCGGCGTCGCGCATCGAATAGGGCCACGGCGCCGTTGCCAGGTTGCGCACGATCGCCTCGTCGGCAATCGCGGCGACCAGCGCCGGCGCGTCCTCCGGAAATCCTGGCCTCAACAGCAGCCTTGGCGTTCTTGCGAACATTCCCCGTCTCCTCGTCGGAACCGCCTGAGCAGCGGCCCGTGACAGTTTCGGGAGAAGGCAAAGAAAAAGGGGAGACCCCTTCCGGGGCTCCCCTTCTCCCTTTTGTGGTCTCGATCCTTAGATCTCGTCCGGGCCGCCCCTTCGTGGGAACGGTCCCTTTCTGACCGTTCCTATGCTTGGTTCTCGCTGATCGGCATCACGTGGACGTATTTGCGGCCAAGCTTGCCGTCGCGGAATGCGACTTGTCCGTCGGTCAGTGCAAAAAGGGTATGGTCCTTGCCCAGGCCGACGTTGTCGCCCGGGTGCCACTTGGTGCCGCGCTGGCGCACGATGATGTTGCCGGCGCGCACGGTTTCGCTGCCAAACTTCTTCACGCCGAGGCGCTTGCTCTCACTGTCGCGGCCGTTGCGGGACGAGCCGCCTGCTTTCTTATGTGCCATGTCGAATTACTTCGCTTTCGGAGATTTCTTGGCCGCGCCCTTAGCAGGTGCAGCATTTTCTGTCGAGGCAGCGGCGGTCGCTTTGCCGCTAGCGGCACTCTTTTTGGCCGGAGCCGGCTTCTTGGCCGGCTTCTCGGCGCCCGCCGCGACTTCATTGTTCGGCGCCGGGTTCGGGGTGGGCTTGCCGGCGACGTCGCCGGAACCCTCGTCCGGGGTAATTGCCGGCTTGGGCTGCTCCTTGGGCGTCTTCGCCGCTGCAGCATTCTTCGCCGGAGCCTCGGCCTTGGGCGCCGCCTTCTTCGACTCCTTCTGGTCGCCGATCGCGACGATCTTCAGGATCGTGTGCTGCTGGCGGTGGCCCTTCTTGCGGCGGTAGTTGTGGCGACGCCGCTTCTTGAACACGGTCACCTTGTCGCCCTTGGCCTGCGCCACGATCTCGGCCGCGACGGTCAGGCCGTTGGTCGACTTGAGGTCCGACCCATCGCCCGCGAGCAGGACCTCGCCCAGCGTGATGCGGTCGCCCGCATTGCCGTCGAGCTTCTCGACGACGATCTTGTCTCCGGGGGCGACGCGATATTGCTTGCCGCCCGTGCGCACGACTGCGAACATTGGCTCTTCTCTTTCCAAAGAATTCGGCCCCACGCGCGTGTGGGCGCAAGCCGGGACAAGCGCGGGGAAGGCGAGCCGCCTATGGCAGCGGCCTGAGGCTGTCAACCGCACGCGGCTCGCGCGGAGTGTGTTGCAGTGCGGCAACAGCGAGGCGCCAATACTGTAACCCATGTCAGCAAGTGCTTGCTTCCGAGCTGCTTTAACCTTTCCCTGTTCCGGCGCCGACTGTGTTTTCGGCGGAAGGGGGATTTGCCGTGATCAATAACGCCGTTCGCTCCGCGCTGCTCGCTGGCCTCAGCAGCTTCGCGTTCGCCGCTCCAGTGATGGCGCAAACCAACCCGCAGGCCCAACAGAACGCCGAGGCCCAGGCCCAGGCGCAGGTCAATGCGCAGGGCCAGACTCCGGTCAGCAACGAGCAGACGATCATCGTCACCGGCACCCGCACGGCGAACCGCACGGTCGCCAACAGCCCGGTGCCGGTCGACGTCATCGGCGCCGACCAGATTGCGACCACTGGCCAGACGGAGACCAACCGGATCCTCAACCAGCTGGTGCCGTCCTTCAACTTCCCGCAGCCGTCGATCGCCGACGGCTCGGACGCACTGCGTCCGGCGACCCTGCGCGGCCTCAGCCCCGATCAGACGCTGGTGCTCGTCAATGGCAAGCGCCGTCACGTTTCCGCCTTGCTCAACATCAACGGCACCGTCGGACGCGGCAGCGCGGCGGTCGACCTCAACCTGATTCCCGGCATCGCTATCAGCCGCGTGGAGGTGCTGCGCGACGGCGCCGCGGCTCAGTACGGCTCTGACGCCATTGCCGGCGTCATCAACATCCAACTCAAGAATTCCAACCACGGCGGACGCGCGAGCGTCACCTGGGGCGAATACATCACGACGCTCAACGACGTCGATCGCGTGACCGGGCTCCAGCTCAGTTCCGCCGGTCAGCCGGTCCTCAATCCGACCGATGCCCGCTATTTCCTCGCCAACACCGATGGTGAGATCCACGTGCAGGACGGCGCGCAGCTGACGACCGGCGTCAATGTCGGCCTGCCGCTGGGGCCGAACGGGTTCATCAATCTCAGCGGTGAATATCACTGGCGCCAGGACGTCAATCGCGCCGGGTTCGACCTCAGGCCGAACTTCACCTTGGGCGTAACGGCCGCCACGACGGTTTTCGACTCGCGCGAAATCGGCTTCAACCGC
>DATENV010000265.1:0-2152 GCA_035274805.1 Sphingomicrobium sp.
GTGTTACGGCGGCGGTTCGAGGGGGTGTGTCGACCCGGTCGTCGGGCCTCCCGATCAAGTAGCCTGCGACCCCCGATCCCAGCATGAGAGCCACGACCAGAGCAGCCAGCGTCGACCGATTCATGAGAACCCCCGCAAAAGCGACCGAACTCTAATCCGCGGATTGTGCAAACACTGTGGAGTCTGGACCTCCGCTCGCGAATCTTCCAGCGTGTGGCGCGCATATCACGGTTTTTGATGGCGCTGTGGAAAGGCGACGCTTGAGCCGACCGGGCAATGCGTACTAAGCGCGAACGATGTCGTTGCATCTGATCAAGCTGGCCGTCGGCGTCGACGACCTTGCCCACATGAAGAAAGTCCAGGCGGCGCGGCGCAAGCAGCGCCGGCAGAAGCCGCGCTCGCCGCACTGGGTCTATACCCGCAACACGCCGCGCCGCTCGGAGGAGCTTTTGGCCGGCGGTTCGCTCTACTGGGTGGTGCGCGGCGTCATCCGCTGCCGCCAGGAATTGGTCGGCTTCGAGGAGGACATCGACAAGGATAACGGCAAGAAATACTGCCGGATCAAGGTCAAGCGGACGATCATCGCGACGGCACCTCGATCCTGCCAGGCCTTCCAGGGTTGGCGCTACCTCGACCCCGACCGGGCGCCGCCCGACCTGTCCGAGGGCGACACGGCCGACATGCCGCCGGAAATGGCAGCGGAGCTGAAAAGGCTGGGGTTGCTTTAGTCATACACGGACCGCGGGCGTCCCGCCCGCTCATGACTCATGAAGCGGGCGGGTAGGTCGCGGTCCGCGCTTCGCTTAGCGACTCGTGAGCTTGAGCTCGATGCGACGGTTGCGGGCGCTGTCGATGGCGGAGAGGGGCTGGTATTCGCCGTAGCCCGCGGCCACCAGTCGGTCGTTGGGGATGCCCTGGCTGTGCAGGAACTTCACCACGGCGATGGCGCGTCCCGCCGACAGTTCCCAGTTCGACGGAAAGACCACGTTGCGGATCGGCTTGTCGTCGGTGTGGCCGTCGACCTGCAGCACCCAGTTGATGTCCTTGGGGATGCGCGAGGAGATTTCGATCAGGCGCTGGGCGACCTCGGCGAGCTGCTTCTCGCCCGCCGGCTGCAGCTGCGCCGAACCCGAGGGAAACAGCACCTCGGACTGGAAGACGAAGCGGTCGCCGACGATCTGCACATCGCGCTGGCCGGCCAGCGCCTCGCGCAGCTTGCCGAAGAACTCCGAGCGATAGCGCGCCAGTTCCTCGACCTTGCTGGCGAGCGCGCGATTGAGCTTCTGGCCGAGATCGACAATCTGCGCCTGCTGCTCCTTGGACTTGGCCTCCGAGGCGTCGAGCGCGGCGTTGAGGCGGCCGAGCTCGGACTTGAGGCCGGCCAGCTCGGCGGTCATGCGCACCACGGCGGCCTTCTGCTCGGCTGAAAGCTTCTGCTCCTCGGTGAGGTCGGTGAAGAGCTTGCCCTTCTCGTTGTTGGCGGCGGCCAGCGAAGCGGCGAGCCGCGTCAGCTCCAGCCGCTGCCGTTCGATCTCCTTCTGCAGATCGGCCGCCTTGGTCTCGGATTCCTTGGCCGCGCTCTGTATGGCGGCGGCGAGCTTGTCGCGCTCTGCCAGCATCGAAGTCAGGCGCTCGGTGAGCTGGTCGCGCTCGACCTTCAGCGCATCCGACGAGCGGCGCTCGGCCGCGAGCTCGCCACTGATCTTGTCGCGCTCGGCGCGCATCTGGCCGAGCTGCAGGGTGAGCTGCTCGAGATCCTTCTGCAGGCTCTGGCCGGCCCGCTTCTCGATCGACAACTGGTTGGCGAGGTCGCCGATTTGGCGGCTGAGCTGGTCGATGGCGCTGTCGCGGCTGCTGAGCGCATTGGACAGTGTGAACTGCGCCACGCTGAACAGCGTCAGCAGGAAGATCAGCACCATCAAGAGCGTCGTCAGCGCATCGACATAGCCCGGCCAGGTGTAGTCGGGGGCGCCGCCGCGGCGGCGGGAAGCGGCGGCCATCGCCTAGCCGTCGCCCGGCGGATGGACCGCGCCGCGCGTCGCCGAGGCGACGGTGCGGGCAAGCAGGCGGAACTCGCCGCGCAATTCGTCGGCGAGCGCCGTGCGGCCGCGCACGTT
Organism: Sphingomicrobium sp.; assembly: GCA_035274805.1. Classification (GTDB taxonomy): domain Bacteria; phylum Pseudomonadota; class Alphaproteobacteria; order Sphingomonadales; family Sphingomonadaceae; genus Sphingomicrobium. The sequence continues at coordinate 2,118 of DATENV010000265.1, forward strand.
CTCGTCGACCAGGCGGGCGAGATGGCCCTCGATGG
>DATENV010000266.1:0-5350 GCA_035274805.1 Sphingomicrobium sp.
CACGAAGGCCGCCCAGACCGCCGATGCGATCGTAAGCCACTCGCCAAGGGCGCAGGTGCTCGCCGAGCGCGTCGGCATTGTACTGGGGATTGGTCCGCGATCGGGGGATCGTGCGGACATCGATCACCAGCTGCACGCCGCCGCCGCTTAGGATTTCCGCGAATTCCGGAATCGTCCGCGTCGAATGGCCGATGGTGTAGACGGCCAACAGATCAGACGTTGGGAAGCTCCGTCTGGGTCTCTCCCACCAGCAAGGCTTCGATGTCGGGAATCGGGCGGCCGCTCATTTCCTTGTTCACCGTGCACACGATCCGCCGCTCGACTTCCTTGTGCAGGCACTTCTTGAGCACGCCCAGCGCCTTGGGCGGCGCGACGATCGCGACGGCGTCGAAATCGTTGCGCAACACGCGCGCCTTCAGCTCGTCGGCGGCATCCTTGATCCAGCGATCCTCTTCCTGCTGCTGGAAATCGGGTTCCTCGTAAGTTGAGCGGCCGTAGCCGGCGCTCTGTTTGGTCGTGCCGGGCGCGTCGGTCTTGATCTCGCGGTCCTTGCGGTCCTTGCGGGCGTCATGCGCCTCCGTGCGCAGGTCGATCTGGCCTTCATCGCCGTGGTTGCGGAAGAACAGCATCTTGCGGCCGTCGGCGACCAGGACCAGCGCATTGTGGGGAAGGGGCATGGACGTTTCCTCCTGAACAGGACTGCCTAGGAGAACGCGGACTTGCCCGAGGCGGTTGCGGCGGCTCGTCGCAGCCGCGAGCCGCCTCAGGCTGATCTACTCCTGCTCCGGATCGGCGGGCTTCTCAAGCTCGCTTTCCTCGACCGTCGCGCCTTCTTCGGGCGCAAGCTCCTCGCCGCCCTCGCCCTCGAGCTCTTCCTCGTCGCTTTCCTCGATCTTTGCGACGCTGACGACATGCTCGTTCTCGCCGACGCGGAAGATGGTGACGCCCATCGTGTTGCGGCCGGCAATGCGGATGTCGCCGACCGTGGTACGGATCATCTTGCCCTGGTCGGTGACCAGCATCAGTTGCTCGCCCTGGCGCGCCGGGAAGCTGGCGACGACGCAGCCGTTACGCTGCGACGTGTCGATGTTGGTGATGCCCTGTCCGCCGCGGTTGGTGCGGCGATATTCATACGCCGAGGAGCGCTTGCCATAGCCGTTCTCGGTCACCGTCAGGATGAACTGCTCCTTCTCGTGCAGCTCGGCGATGCGCTCGGCGGAAATCGTCGGCTCGCCTTCTTTCTCCCCCTTCCACGGTGCGAAACGCAGATAGGCTTCGCGTTCCTCCTGGGTCGTGCCGACGCGGTGCAGGATCGACATCGAGATGACTTCGTCACCCGGCTGCAGCCGGACGCCGCGGACGCCGGTCGAGGTGCGCGACTGGAATTCGCGGACGTCGGTGGCCTTGAAGCGGATCGCCTTGCCGTGCCGCGTTGCAAGCAGCACGTCGTCGCCCTCGGTCAGCAGCTCGACCCCGATCAGCCGGTCGGTCGGGTCGGCCTGCTCGTCGCTGTCGTCGCCGCTCTCGACCTCCTCCGCCGGGCCGGTGCCGAACCGCATCGCGATCTTGCCCGCGGTGGGCACGTTGGTGAACGCCGCCATGCTGTTGCGGCGGACGGTGCCGTGGGCGGTCGCGAACATGATGTGCAGCCGGCCCCATTCCGCCTCATCCTCGGGGAGGGGCAGAACCGTGGAGATGACCTCGCCCTCCGCCAGCGGGAGCAGATTGACCATCGGCCGGCCCTTGGTGTTGGGACCGCCTTCGGGCAGGCGCCACACCTTCATCCGGTAAACCCGGCCGAGGTTCGAGAAGAACAGCACCGGATTGTGGGTCGAGGTCACGAAGAGGTTGGTGACCGCATCCTCTTCCTTGGTCGCCATTCCGGAACGTCCCTTTCCGCCGCGCTTCTGCTCGCGGAAAACGGCGAGCGGCGAACGCTTGATGTAGCCTTCCATGGTCACGGTCACGACCATGTCCTCGCGCTCGATCAGGTCCTCGTCCTCGATGCCGTCAGCGGCGGGAGCGAGCTCGGAGACGCGGGGTGTCGCGAACTCGGCCTCGACCTCGTCGAACTCGGCGCGCATGACCTCGTACAGGCGAGCGCGGTTGCCGAGGATTTCGAGCAGCTCGCCGATGCTCTTGGCGAGGCCTTCGAGTTCATTGCCGATCTCGTCGCGGCCGAGCGCGGTGAGGCGGTGGAGGCGGAGCTCGAGGATGGCCTTCACCTGCGCATCGCTGAGGCGGTAGCTCTTGTCGGCCTTCTGCGGCTCGACCGCCTCGACCAGCGCGATGTACGGGCGGATTTCGTCCATCGGCCACTCGCGCTCGAGCAATTTCTCGCGCGCGACCGCCGGGGAGGCCGATCCGCGGATCAGCTTCACGACCTCGTCGAGGTTGGTGACCGCGACGACCAGCCCAAGGAGCAGGTGGGCACGCTCGCGCGCCTTGAACAATTCGAACTTCGAGCGCCGCGTGATCACTTCCTCGCGGAAGCGGATGAAGCTCTCGATGATGTCGCGCAGGGTCAGCGTCTCGGGACGGCCGCCGCGGATCGCGAGCATGTTGGCGGGGAAGGAGGATTGGGCGGGTGTGTGGCGCCACAGCTGGTTGAGCACGACCTCGGGCGTGGCATCGCGCTTCAATTCGATGACGATGCGCACGCCCTCGCGGTTGGACTCGTCGCGGATGTCGGAAACGCCCTCGATGCGCTTGTCCTTGGCGGCCTCGGCGATCTTCTCGACCAGGCCGTTCTTGCCGACCTGGTAGGGGATTTCGGTCAGGACGATCGAGCGGCGGTCGCCGCGGCCTTCCTCGACATGGTGGCGCGAGCGCAGCATGATCGACCCGCGGCCGGTGGTGTAGGCGCCGCGGATCCCCGCCATCCCGAGGATGAAGCCGCCGGTCGGAAAGTCCGGGCCCTTCACATGCTCCATCAGCGCTTCGGAGGTGACGGCTGGATCCTCGATGTAGGCGCGGCAGGCGGCGAGCACCTCACCGAGGTTGTGCGGCGGGATGTTGGTGGCCATGCCGACCGCGATGCCCTGGCTGCCGTTGACCAGCAGGTTGGGGAAGCGGGCGGGCAGGACCTGCGGCTCGCGCTCCGACGCATCGTAATTCGGCTGGAAGTCGACCGTGTCGCGGTCGATGTCGCCGAGGAGGAAATTGGCGACCTTGGCCAGCCGCGCTTCGGTGTATCGCATCGCGGCGGGCGGGTCGGGGTCCATCGAACCAAAGTTGCCCTGGCCATCGATCAGCGGGACCCGCATCGACCAGTCCTGTGTCATCCGCGCGAGCGCGTCGTAGATCGCCTGGTCGCCGTGCGGGTGATATTTACCCATCACGTCGCCGACGATGCGGCTCGACTTGCGGTAGGGCCGCCCTGCAACATAGCCGGCCTCCTGGCAGGCGTGGAGGATGCGGCGATGGACCGGCTTGAGGCCGTCGCGCACGTCGGGCAGCGCGCGGCTGACGATGACGCTCATCGCGTAGTCGAGGTAGGAGGTCTTCATCTCCTCGACGATCGAGATGGGCGCGATGTCCTTGTCGCCCGTCGGCGGTGGAGCGGCGGTGTCGTCGATCGGGGGCTGAGTGGCCAAGAAACGGTCCTGCTTGATTTGAAATAGGTGCGCGGAAAAAAGCGGCGCGTGGCCGCGTCCCCCGTCACCTTCTACCTAGTGGCTGTTTGGCGTCGGCGCCACCCCGCGCGCGTACGCGCGCGAGGAAATCGCGCTACTTGCTTGGGGACCCGGATTTCGCGCTGAAATCAAGCGGTTCAAAGCCTATTCAGGGCGTGGCAGCCATGGAACTTGGCCTTCCACCAATCAGGGTTTAAGGCGCCGCCCGACATTCGCGGCCGCGCGCCGGCCGAACCAGGAGAAGCCCGCCGATGAAGCTAATCACCACCACCGCGCTCGCGCTCGTTGTCGCCCTGTCTTCCGCTCCGGCGGTTGGACAAGCCTACGGTTACGGTTCCTCGCAGCAGCAGGCTCAGCAAGAGCGGGAACGGATGCAAAGCGGGAATCAGCAGAACGCCGCGCAACCGCAGACTGTGGTGAGGCCGTCGGCCAAGGCCATGAAGGCGATTGTCGACCTGCAGAACACTGTAAAGAAGAGCGACTTCGCGAGCCTCCCGGAGAAGGTCGCGGCAGCCCAGGCGGTCGCGACAACCAAGGAAGATCGCTACCTGATCGCCCGGCTACAACTCGATGCGGCGATCGCGGAGAAGGACAATGCGGCGATGGCCGCCTCGATCGACGCGATCGCCGCCTCGGGCTACCTCGATTCTGGCAAGGCCAGCTCGCTGTACCAGAGCCTCGGCGGGACCTTCCTCAACGAAAAGCAATATCCGCGCGCCGTCGCCGCGTACCAGAAAGCGATCGCGCTCAATCCGGCCAATAGCGAAGCGCAGGGGCTGCTTGGCGAAGCCTATTTCGCCGGAGGACAGAAGGCCGAGGCGGCCGCGGCTTTCCAACGGGCTGTCGAGGCCCGCGTTGCGGCCGGGCAGAAGCCTGACGAGCCCCTGATCAAGCGTGCGGTAGCGGTTGCCTATGAGGCGAAGTCGCCCGCCGCCGTCGATCTCGCGCGCCAATGGGTCGCGGCCTATCCGAGCACCGCAAGCTGGAGCGACGCCATCGCCATCTACCAGAACCTCAATCGACCTGACGTCGAGGGCATGGTCGATCTCCTCCGGCTGATGCACGCTACGGGCTCGATCAGGAGCGGCGGCGCCTATGCGCAATATGCCCGCGCGGCCGCCGATCAGAATAATTTCAACGAGGCGCAGGTCGCGCTTGATGCGGGCGTCGCGGCGAAGCTGATCGATCCGGCCAAGCCCGAATATCAGGACCTCGTCCAAGGCCTGAAGACCAAGCCCAAGGCGACGGCGGCCGACCTCGCGGAAGCGACGAAGACCGCCCAAAGCGGCATGGCGCTGCTGCGCATCGGCGATCGTTATTACGCGATGGGCGACTACGCCAGGGCGGTCGAGCTCTATCGCATGGCGATGGGCAAGCCCGGCGTCGATGCCGCCGTTGCGAACCTGCACATCGGCATGGCGCTCGCCCGCGCGGGTGACAAGGCCGGCGCGACGGCCGCGCTGAATGCCGTCAGCGGCCCGCGCGCCGAGATCGCCAAATTCTGGCTGACCTATCTCAGCCTGAAGGCCTGACCGCACGGGTTCAGAACAAGGGAGGCGTCGGGATCCCCGGCGCCTCTTTTTTTGCCGATTTTTCTAGGCCTTGCGCCTGTCCCGTTACGGGATGGTTAGGTTCTTGCTGCTTAGCGCATTGTAAATGCTCGCCTAGAGCAACAGGAGGGTGCGTCCGAGGAAAACGAGTAGCCAGTGCGCTTC
>DATENV010000267.1:0-2948 GCA_035274805.1 Sphingomicrobium sp.
GCCGCATTCCGGCCTTCGGTAGCTCGACCGGCTCCAGCGTTTGCGCGTCGACCAGCGCCAAATAATCGATCCGCAGGAACCCGGCGTCCACCAACGCCTGCTTCGCATCGCGGAGGGCCGTTGCAACGGGGGTGCCGGCAAGGATCGTCGATCGGGCCGATTTGAGGGCCTTCGGCAAGCCTACCGCTCGGGCCCGCTCGTCGGCCGAGAGGTAGGCGTTGCGCGATGACAGTGCGAGACCGTCGGCTTCGCGCACGGTCGGGACGCCGACGATTTCGACCGGGATGCCGAGGTCCGCGACCATCCTGCGGATGACCGCGAGCTGCTGGAAGTCCTTTTCGCCGAAGACCGCGACATCGGGCCGCACGGCGAGCAGCAGCCTGGCAACCACAGTTGCAACGCCGTCGAAATGGCCGGGGCGCGCTTCGCCTTCCCAGCGTTCGGTCAGGCCCGAGACGTGGACGCTCGTCGCAAACCCGTCGGGGTAGATATCGGCCACGGACGGCGTCCACAGCAGGTCACAGCCGGCGTCTTCGAGCATCCGCGCGTCGTCCGCCTCGCGGCGCGGATAGCGGCCGAAGTCCTCGCCTTCGCCGAACTGCGCCGGATTGACGAAAATCGACGCCGCGACCTGGTCGGAGCGCTGCTTCGCCTCGGCGACCAACGCCATGTGGCCCGCATGAAGCGCGCCCATCGTCGGCACCAGCGCCACCGTGCCGGCCAGGTTCGACCGCGCACGCGCCAATTCTTCACTGGAACGAACGGTTTGCACGCTTGGCCGGCCTCAGTTAATCTCTGCAACCGGGCGGCGCTTGCACTTGCGCCGGGGGAAAGATCAAGCATGGGCCAGCCGCATTTCATCGTCTTCGCCAACGAAAAGGGCGGGACCGGGAAGTCGACCACCGCGGTTCACACGGCGGTCGCGCTGGCAGCTTCGGGCCATCGCGTCGGCGCGCTCGATCTTGACGGCCGGCAGCGGACGATGACCCGCTATCTCGAAAACCGCGACGCGACCATGCGCCGGCTCGACAAAGAGCTTCCGCGAGCCGCTTACGAAGTACTCGACGATCATAGCGAGGACGGCCTTTCGGCGGCGATCAGCCGTCTGGCCGAAAACGCGGATGTGATCGTGGTCGACACGCCGGGCCGCGACGACCCGGTCGCCCGGTCGGCGATCCTCAAGGCGGACACGTTGGTCACGCCGATGAACGACAGCTTCGTCGACCTCGACCTCATCGGTCAGGTCCATCCCGAGAATTATAAGATCACGCGCCCCAGCTTCTATGCCGAGCTGATCTGGAACAGCCGCACGCAGCGCGCCAAGTCGACCGGCAAGAGCGTCGACTGGGTCGTGCTGAGAAACCGCCTCCAGCATATCGAATCGCATAATTTGAAGCGCGTCGGCGCGGCGCTCGACGAGCTTGCCCGCCGCGTCGGCTTCCGCGTCATCCCGGGCCTTGGCGAGCGGGTCATCTACCGCGAGCTCTTCCCCAAGGGTCTCACCTTGCTCGACCTCCAGCAGCTCGGCGAGGTCGGCATTGGCCACATCACTGCCCGTCAGGAGCTGCGCGAGATGATCGCGGGCCTCGGCATCCCCAGCGCCGACGACGAGCAGAAGCTCGCCGCCACTGGCTGAGGTCATTTTCTGCCGCTAGGGCGGCGGCATGCGCCACAAGTTCAATCCCACCATCCTGCGCGAATATGACATTCGCGGGATCGTCGGCGACACGCTGACCGAGGCCGACGCCTACGCGCTCGGCCGGACCTATGCCGCGCTCGCCAACGACGAAGGCGCGCGGCGGATTGCCGTCGGGCGCGACGGCCGTAGCCATTCGGGCATGCTCGAGGCTGCGCTGGTGCGCGGCCTGGTAGAGGGCGGCGTCGATGCGGTGCTGATCGGCATGGGCCCCTCGCCAATGCTCTATTTCGCGACCCATTACCTCGAGGTCGACGGCGGCATCCAGGTGACGGGCAGCCACAACCCTGCCGATTACAACGGCTTCAAGCTGCTGCTGCACGGCCGCTCGGTGTTTGGCCAGGAGATCCAGGCGCTCGGACGTCGCGCCGCCGCCGGCGATTGGACCGAGGGACAGGGCGCGACCGAGGAAGTCCACATTCGCGAAGCCTATGTCGAACGGCTGCTCGAAGGATTTGCCGGCAAGCCTTACCGCGTCGGCTGGGATGCGGGAAATGGCGCCGCCGGCCCGATTCTCGACACGCTGATCGAGCGGCTGCCCGGCCAGCATTATGCGATCTTCACCAAGGTCGACGGTACGTTCCCGAACCATCACCCCGACCCCACGGTCGAGAAGAATCTGGAAGATTTGAAGCGGCTCGTCGCGGACAAGAATCTCGACTTCGGCATCGCTTTCGACGGCGACGGCGATCGCATCGGCGCGGTCGACGGCAAGGGCCGGGTGATTTGGGGCGACCAGCTGCTGATGATCCTTGCCGAGCCGGTGTTGAAGGAGCAGCCGGGCGCGACCATCATCGCCGACGTCAAGGCGAGCCAGACCCTGTTCGATCGCATCGCGGATCTCGGCGGGTCCCCATTGATGTGGAAGACCGGCCACAGCCTCATCAAGTCGAAGATGAAGGAAACCGGGGCGCCGCTCGCCGGCGAGATGAGCGGCCACATCTTTTTCAAGCACCGCTGGTACGGGTTCGACGACGCGCTCTACGCTGCTGTCCGCCTGATCGAGGCGGTATCGGCGTCGGACCGCAGCCTGACCGAGATCATGGACGCGATGCCCACGTCCGTCGCGACGCCCGAGATGCGTTTCCAGGTCGACGAGGTACGCAAGTTTTCCATCGTCGAAGAGATCCGCGATCGCCTTGCCGGCGACGGCGCCAGGGTCGATGCGACCGACGGTGTGCGCGTGAAGACGGGCGATGGCTGGTGGCTCCTGCGCGCATCGAACACGCAGGACGTGCTCGTCGCCCGCGCC
>DATENV010000268.1:0-4678 GCA_035274805.1 Sphingomicrobium sp.
GAACCTCAATTTTCTGCCAAGCGACGGCAAGGACCGATCAGCGCCTAATCGTCCTCGTCCTCATAGCCGACGAGGTTGAGCTCGCAGGCCTTGATCTGGTGGGTCAAGCACCAGTGCTTGAGCGCTTCCTCGCGGCCGTGGGTGATCCACACCTCCCTCGGCGCCAGCTCGCGAACGGTCGTGGTCAGCTCGTCCCAGTCGGCGTGGTCGGAGATGATCAGCGGCAGCTCGACGTTGCGCTGGCGCGCGCGCTGGCGGATGCGCATCCAGCCCGAGGCCATCGCCGTCACGGGGTCGGGCAGCCGGCGCGACCAGCGGTCGTTGAGCGCACCGGGCGGGGCAATGACGATCTTGCCGCGTAGCTCGTCCTTCGATGCGCCGGTCGCGGGCCGAAGATCGCCCAGCTCGACGCCGAAATCGTGGTAAAGCTGGTTCAGCCGCTCGACCGCGCCGTGAAAGTAAATCGGGTCATGATGGCCGCGCGCGCGCAGCTCGGCGATGATCCGCTGCGCCTTGCCCAGCGCATAGGCCCCGACCAACACGCAGCGGCTCGGGTCGGCGTGCAGCCTATGCAGCAGCCGGTCGATTTCGCTGCCGGTCTCGGGGTGGCGGAACACGGGCAGGCCGAACGTCGCCTCCGTGATGAAGACGTCGCACGGCACCGGCACGAAGCACGGACAGGTCGGGTCCGGCCGGCGCTTGTAATCGCCGGAGACGACGATCCGCTCCCCCTGATACTCGATGGCGATCTGCGCTGACCCCAGCACGTGGCCGGCGGGCAGGAAGCGGACATCCACGTCGCCGACACGGATGGTCTCATCGTAAGCGATCGGCTGGCCGCTCTGCGGACCGTAGCGCACGCCCATGATCGCCAGCGTTTCCGGAGTCGCCAGCACGGCGCCGTGTCCGCCGCGGGCATGATCGCCATGACCGTGCGTCACCCACGCGCGCGGCTTCGGCTGCGAAGGGTCGATCCACGCATCCGCGGGGCGGACGTAAATCCCTTCGGGGTGAGACTCGATCCAGGAACCCAAGCGCGTCATTGCGAGCTATATAGGCCGAGAAGCCGGGGAGTTCCCCGCAACGGGAGACGCAAATGGACGAGACCCAATTCTGGATCATCAGCATCATCGGTCCGGCAATCCTGCTCATCGTCCTGATCTGGCTCGTCATGCGGCGTCGCTCGACGGGGAAAACGGGACGGACCGAGCAGGCGACTCGCGACCTCTACCGCGAGGAGGAAGGCCGGCGGCGCGACGGGACCGACGACCTCTGAGCGACCTGCCGCCAGTCGTTCAACAATGGTTCGCATCGAAAGGCTGGGCGCCACGGCGCCACCAGCTCGAAATGCTCGAGCTGGCAAGGCGCGGCTATAGCGGCCTGCTCGTCGCCGCGACCGGCGCCGGCAAGACTCTGGCGGGGTTCCTGCCGACCATCTGCGAGCTGGCGGAACACCCGTCGGAAGGGCTGCACACGCTGTACGTCTCGCCGCTGAAGGCGCTGGCGGTTGACGTCCAGCGCAACCTGATCGGCCCGATCGAGGAGATGGGCCTGCCGATGAGGGTCGAGACGCGCACCGGCGACACCCCATCGGACCGCAAGGCGCGGCAGCGGGTGAAACCGCCCCAGGTGCTGCTGACCACGCCCGAATCGCTGAGCCTGCTGCTGAGCTACCCGGACGCGGCGACGATGTTTGGCAGCCTGCGCGCGATCGTCGTCGACGAGCTGCACGGCTTCGCCAAGGAGAAGCGCGGCGACCTCCTCTCCTTGTCGATGTCGCGGCTCGAGAAGCTCGCGCCCGGGCTGCGCCGCGTCGGCCTGTCGGCGACGATCAGCGATCCCGATGCCTATCGCTCCTGGCTGGCGCCCGACGCGGACATGGACCTGGTGGATCTCGTGCTCGGCGATCCGGGCGCCGACCCCGACCTCTCGATCCTGATTCCGGAGAACAAGATCCCATGGGGCGGTCACTCGGGGCGTCACGCGGCGCGCGAGGTGATGGAGCTGATCGAGCAGCACCGGACGACGCTGGTCTTCTGCAACACGCGCAGCCTCGCCGAGCTGATCTTCCAGGATCTCTGGACGGTGAATGACCAGGCGCTGCCGATCGGCATCCACCACGGCAGCCTCGCCGTCGAGGCGCGGCGGAAGGTCGAAGCCGCGATGGCCGCCGGGCGGCTGCGCGGACTGGTCGCCACGGCCAGCCTCGACCTTGGCATCGACTGGGGCGACGTCGACCTGGTCGTCCAGATGGGCGCGCCCAAGGGCAGCTCGCGCCTGCTGCAGCGCATCGGCCGCGCCAATCACCGCCTCGACGAGGCGAGCAAGGGCATCATCGTCCCCGGCAACCGGTTCGAATATCTCGAGGCGCGCGCGGCGCTCGACGCGATCGACGACGGCGAGCTCGACCCCGAGGTATTCCGTCCCGGCGCGCTCGACGTGCTCGCCCAGCACATCCTGGCAATGGCCGTCGCCGCGCCGTTCCAGCAGGAAGAACTGCTCGCCGAGGTGCGCTCCGCCGCGCCTTATGCCGGGCTCAAGGCCGACACCTTCGACGAGGTCCTCAATTTCATCGCCACCGGCGGCTACGCGCTCAAGGCCTATGACCGCTTCCGGCGGCTGGTGCCCGAGGCGGGCGGCGTGTGGCGCATCGCCAAGCCGAGCGTCGCCCAGCAGCACCGGCTCAATGCCGGCGTCATCGTCGAGCAGCCGCTGCTCACCGTCCGGTTCCGCAACGGCCGCAAGCTCGGCACCATCGAGGAGGGCTATGCCTCGACGCTGGCACCTGGCGACCACTTCTATTTCTCCGGCCTCAGCCTCGAGGTCGAGCAGTTCAAGGACACCGACATCATCGTTCGCGCGTCCTCGAAGCGCGCGCGGATCGTCACTTACGGCGGCCAGCGGATGAGCATGTCGACGCACCTCGCCAACCGCGTCCGGCACATGCTGTGCGACCGCAACGACTGGCACCGCTTTCCCGACGACGTCAGTGAGTGGCTCGAGGTGCAATCGGAGCGCTCAGTGCTTCCCGAACCGCACCAGCTGCTGGTCGAAACCTTTCCGCACGAAGGCCAGCATTTCATGGTGGCCTACAGCTTCGAGGGGTGGAACGCGCACCAGTCGCTCGGCATGCTGCTCACGAAGAGGATGGAGAAAACGGGGCTCAAGCCCCTCGGGTTCGTCGCCAACGACTATGGCCTCGCCTGTTACGGGCTGGAGCCGATCACCGATCCGCAGTCATTGTTTTCCGCCGACATTCTCGAGCAGGAGTTCGTCGACTGGGTCGAAAGCTCGTACTTGCTGAAGACCGCGTTCCGCGAGGTCGCGGTGATCGGCGGGCTGGTCGAGCGGCATCATCCCGGCAAGAAGAAGTCGGGGCGCCAGGTCAGCTTCTCGACCGACCTCATCTACGACGTGCTGCGCCGATACGAGCCGCAACACTTGCTGATCCGCGCGGCGTGGGACGATGCGCGGCGGCGCATGACCGAGCTCGGCCGCCTGGTGCGGCTGGTCGACCGGGCCTCGGCGACCATGCTGCACGTCGAGGTCGAGCGCATCACGCCGATGGCCGTGCCGTTAATGGTCATCGTCGGCCGCGAAGCGCTGCCGCCCGGCGCCGAGGCCGACGAATCGCTGCTTATGCAAGCCGAAGCGCTGGCGAATGCGGCGATGCAGGCCTGATCGTCATTGCCGCTTCATTCGGCTTCTGCGACCTTTGCCCGATGAAGCGCATCATCCTTGCGATTCTTCCGGCCGCTCTCGGCGGCTGCGTCGTCGGCACCGTTGCCAGGACCGCGGTCGATGTTGCGACGATTCCGGTCAAAGTGGCGTCGGCCGGCGTCGATGCGGCGACCACCAGCCAGTCGGAAGCCGACGAAAAGCGCGGCCGCGCGCTGCGCAAGCAGGACGAGGAACGTGGGCGTCAGATCCGGCTCGCGCAGGAGCGTTGCCGCAAGGGGCGCCCGCTCCCGACCGATACTTGCGCCGCTTACCGCCGCTGAGCTGCTCCTAGCGGCCGGCCGAGCGCGCCACTTCGTACAGGAAATCGGCGTACAGCACGGCCTGTTCGTCGAACCCGGCGACCTTCGGGTTGGTGCTGTCGATCAGCAGCCATTCGTCGGGCGCGTGAGCGCCTCCGCCGCGGCCGACTCCGAATTGTCCGGCGGCCATGTTCAGCGGCGGCCCGGTGAAGGTCACGCCCGGCCAGCTGCCGGCGCTGCGCGCGGACATGGTCATCGGAATCTTCGCCGCGGCAAGCGTCGCCTGCTCGGCCTTGATCAAGGGGCTGTTCTCGTCGGTCTGCGTCGGGCTGTAGCCGCCGCTGACGTTGACCTCGATGTCGCCGAAGCCGCGCTTCGCAAGATGCGCCTTCAGCTTCGAAACGGCTTCGTCCTTGGTCATGTCCGGAACCAGCCGGAGGTCGAGCTTGGCCTCGGCCCGGCCGGGCAGCACGGTCTTACCGCCCGGGCCCATATAGCCGCTGACCAGCCCCTGGATGTTGACCGTCGGCTGGGAGGCAAGCCGGTACGAGGCTGTAAGATAATCCTCGTTCTTGTACCAATGCTTGATCCCCAGCACCTTCATGTCGTCGGCCTCGTTCGACGCTGCGACGTCGGCGGCGATCAGCTCCTTCTGCCGCGCCGTCAGCGGCTTCACATGCTCGAACCAGCCGTCGATC
>DATENV010000269.1:0-3861 GCA_035274805.1 Sphingomicrobium sp.
ACGGTCCACCCGGTCAGCCAGGTGATGGACGAGCTCGCCGAGATCTTCGCCGACCTCGGGTTCGCGGTCGCCGAGGGGCCCGAGATCGAGACCCAATGGTATAATTTCACCGCGCTCAACATGCCGGAGAACCATCCGGCCCGCGCGATGCAGGACACCTTCTACCTTGAGCCGCGCGAGGGCGACGAAGAACCGCGCGTGCTGCGCACCCACACCTCGCCGGTGCAGATCCGCGCGGGCGAAAGCAGCGGCGCGCCGATCTACGTGATCGCGCCGGGCCGGGTGTACCGCTCCGACAGCGACGCGACGCACACCCCGATGTTCCACCAGGTGGAAGGCTTCGTGATCGACAAGGGCATCACGCTCGGCCACCTCAAGTGGACTCTCGAGACTTTCCTCAGGGCCTTTTTCGAGCGCGACGACGTCGTCCTCCGCATGCGCCCCAGCTACTTCCCGTTCACCGAGCCCTCGGCCGAGGTCGACGTCGGCTGGTCGATCGAGAAGGGCCGCCGCGTGGTCGGCGGGCAGGAAGGCTGGATGGAGGTGCTCGGCAGCGGGATGGTCCATCCGCGGGTCATCGCCAATTGCGGGCTCGACCCCGACGAATGGCAGGGCTTCGCCTTCGGCTGCGGGATCGACCGGCTGGCGATGCTCAAATACGGCATGGATGACCTGCGCGCCTTCTTCGACGGCGATATCCGCTGGCTCAAGCATTACGGCTTCCGCGCGCTCGACGTGCCGACGCTCTCGGGCGGGGTCGGGGCATGAAATTCTCGTTCGAGTGGCTGAAGCACCATCTGGATACGGCGGCCTCCGCGCAGGAGATCGCCGACAAGCTGACCGCGATCGGCCTGGAGGTCGAAGGGCTCAACAACCCCGCCGAGCCGCTGGCGCCATTTCGCGTCGCCAGGGTGCTGACGGCCGAGAAGCACCCGCAAGCCGACAAGCTGCAGGTGCTGACCGTCGATGCCGGTGCCGATTACAACAGTGGGGGCCCGGTGCAGGTGGTGTGCGGCGCGCCCAATGCCCGCGCCGGCATGCTCGGCGTGTTCGGTCCGCCGGGCGCGTACATCCCCGGCAGCGACCTGACGCTGAAGGTCGCGGCGATCCGAGGCGTCGAGAGCCGCGGCATGATGTGCTCCTCGCGCGAGCTTGAATTGGGCGACGACCATAGCGGGATCATCGAGTTGCCCGGCGACGCTCCGGTCGGCACCCCGTTCACCTCATATGCCGGGCTCGACGACCCGGTATTTGACGTCAACGTCACGCCGAACCGCCAGGACGCGATGGGCGTGCGCGGAATCGCTCGCGACCTCGCTGCCGCCGGCATCGGCACGCTCAAGCCGCTCGCGGTCCCGCAAATCGAAGGCAGTTTCCCGTGCCCGGTGCCGATCAAGATCGAAGACCCGGACGGCTGCCCGGCCTTCTTCGGCCGCGCGATCCGTGGCGTCAGCAACGGCCCCTCGCCCGAGTGGATGCAGCGCCGGCTGAAATCGGCTGGCCAGCGGCCTATCTCGGCGCTGGTCGACATCACCAATTATGTGATGCTCGACCACGGCCGGCCGGCGCACGCCTACGACATTGCCAGGTTGAGCGGCGGCCTGACCGCCCGCGCCGCGAGGCCCGGCGAGAAGGTGCTTGCGCTCAACGAGAAAGAATATGCGCTCGAACCGTTCATGACCGTGATCGCCGACGACCGGCAGGTGCACGACATCGGCGGCATCATGGGCGGCGAGGATTCGGGCGTGACTGCGGACACGACCGACGTGATGCTCGAGGTCGCTTACTTCACGCCCGAACGCATTGCGCGCACCGGGCAGGCGCTCGGCCTCACCAGCGATGCGCGGTCGCGCTTCGAGCGCGGGGTCGATCCGGCATTTCTCGACGACGGCCTCGCGATCCTGACGGGCCTGATCGTCGACATCTGCGGCGGCGAGCCTTCGGCGGCGATCCGGGCCGGGCAACCGCCGGTTGAGCAGCGCAAGATCAGCTTCGACTTCGGGCGCACGAGGTCGCTGGGCGGCATCGACGTGCCCGAGCAGCGCCAGCGCGAAATCCTCGAACGTCTGGGCTTCCTGCTTAGCGGCAATGAAGTGACGGTGCCGACCTGGCGCCGCGACGCCGAAGGTCCGGCCGACCTCGTCGAGGAGGTCGCGCGGATCACCGGCTACGACCAGGTCCCGTCGACCCCGCTCGACCGCGCCCCAGGAGTCGCCAAGCCGACCGCGACCCGTTCGCAGTTGGTCGAGCGGCGGATCCGCCGCACCGCCGCCGCGCGAGGGCTCGACGAAGCGGTCACCTGGAGCTTCATCTCGGAGGCCGAGGCCGATGTCTTCGGCGGCGGCGAGTGGAAGCTCGCCAACCCGATCAGCGAGGATTTGAAGCTGATGCGGCCCTCGCTGCTGCCCGGGCTGATTGCCGCGGCGCGCCGCAACCTCGACCGCGGCGCTTCCTCGGTGCGCTTGTTCGAGCTCGGCCGGCGTTATCTCGGCGACACCGAGCATCCGACGCTCGGCCTGCTGCTTGCCGGCGAACGGACACAGCGCGGCTGGCAATCGGGCAAGGCCCAGGCGTTCGACGCGTTCGACGCCAAGGCCGAGGTGCTGGCGCTGCTCGATGCGGCGGATGCGCCGGTCGCCAGCCTGCAGGTCATCCCCGACGCGGGACCGACCTGGCATCCGGGCCGCTCGGCGAAGCTCGGGCTCGGTCCCAAGACCATCGTCGCCGTATTCGGCGAGCTGCACCCGAGCCTCACGCGGACGCTCGATGCGCCCGCCGGCGCGGTGGCCGCCGAAATCTATCTCGACGCGATACCCGCACCGCGCACGAGCGGCCATGCACGCACGGCTTATTCGCCGCCGGCGCTCCAGGCCGTCACTCGCGATTTCGCGTTCATCGTCCCGGCGGACCTGTCGGCCGACAATCTGCTTCGCGCGATCCGCGGCGCCGACAAGGCGGCGATCACCGCAGTCCGCTTGTTCGACCGATTCGAAACGCCGGATGGGCTCTCGCTCGCCTTCGAAGTGACGCTCCAGCCGGTAGAGAAGAGCTTTACCGACGAGGAGATCGCCGAAATCAGCCAGCGGATCGTCGCGGCCGCCGAGAAGCTAGGCGCGCGCCTGCGGAGCTGATTCCAGGGCGTTTATCGCGGCATGCACCCGCCGCTCGACTTCGTCGCGCTTGAGGCCGGGCGGGATCGTTTCACCCACCTTGAAGGTGACGGTCCCTGGACGATGAACGAGGCCGCGGCCCCATAGCCGCCCGCTGTCGACCGCGACCGGTACGACCGGCAAGCCAAGCGCGCGATAGAGCGCGGCAAAGCCCGAACGAAGCTTGGGCGTCTCGCCGACACGAACGCGCGTTCCTTCGGGATAGATTATGACCGGCCGGCCGGTGGCGAACGCCTGCCGGCCCTCCTCGACCAGCGCCCGTAGCGCCTTGGCGCCCGCCGAGCGTTCGACCGGAATGACGCCATAACGGCGGGTCATCCAGCCGAACAGCGGAAGGTCGGCAAGCTCCTGCTTGATGACGATCAGGGGCAGGTTCGACAGCCGCACCATCTCCACTGTCTCGAGCATCGACTGGTGCTTGACCGCGATCAGGTGCGGCCCGGCCGGGATGCTCCCCTCCATGTGGACGTGGATCTGCAACAGTTTTTCGGTGAGCCAATGGTGAAGCTTCACCCAGCTGAGCGCCACGGCGGGCGGATAGCGGCGCCCGAACAGGCTGCCGGCGATCCCGGCAAGCACCCACAGCAAGGTCGCGGGATAGAAAATGGCCGCGTAAACCAGCGACCGCAGGGCGGCCATCAAAGGTCGGCCCACACCGCGAGCCGGCGCAGCAGATATTTATTATACTCGC
>DATENV010000270.1:0-4330 GCA_035274805.1 Sphingomicrobium sp.
CCTTACCGGAGCATCTTTGGAGCTTAGTGTCTGCCGCCGATCACCCGTTCGACGACGGCCGCGAACTTTGACGCCGACATTTCCGCCGAATAGCCCTGCTCGACCGTATTGCGCGCATTGTCGCCAAGCCGCGCACGCAGCTCCGGATCGCTTGAAAGCATGCGCAGGGCCTCGACCCACTCACCGTCCGTCCGCGCGAGATATCCATTGTGAGTATCGCGCACGATCTCCGCATTCACCCCGACCGGGGAAACGACCACCGGGCGTCCGGTCGCCATGAACTGCAGCGCCTTCATGCCGCCCTTGCCGCGGCTCACCTCGTCGTCGGGGAGCGGCATGACCCCGACATGGCAGTCGGCGACGTCGTGCGCCTCGCGTTCGGCGGACCAGGGCACGAAGCGCATTTCGGCGCCGGTGATCGGCCGCTCGGGCGGCTTGCTGCAGATGACCTTGACGACCAACGGAACGAGCGCGGCCAGGCGCTCGAGGGCAGGGCGCGCCTGCTCGAAATGAACCAACGTGCTGACCGATCCGGTCCAGCACACGACGAACCTGTCCCGATCCTTCGCTTCAGGAAGCACCGGATAATTGGCAAGCTCGATGCTGGACGGGATGATCGAGACGTTGGGATTGCGCCGCCGGGCGTAGGCCGCAAGGAACGCGTTGCCCGTTGTGACCGCCGTCGCGAGCCGGCAAATCGTCGCGGTTTTCGTCGAAAAGTGGAGCCGCGAGAACAGCCCGTTCTTCCAGGCCTGGCCCGGCGACCAGATCGCATCGTCGAAATCATAAATGATGGGCTTGCCGCTCCACGCCAGCAGCCGTTCGTAAATGGCCGGGCCGATCAATGCGGCTTCCCGGTGAACGACCACCGCGTCATAGCTTTGCGCGCGCTTGAGGACGGTCGCGCGGCGCAGATAATCACGCAGCGTCAAGCCGGCCTTGGCGACCAGATGGCCGGACCGATAGAGCCGCTCAGCGAGCGCGCGGGATTCGAATGGCGCGAAATCCAGCGCGATGCCGTGGTCCGCGGCAAGGTGCGGCGCCCATTGCTCGAAGCGATAGCGCTGGCTTGGCGACATCCCCGTGGGCTTGCTCGCGAGAACGAGCAGGCGGCGCTCACGCGGCACGGTCGTGTTCCTCCGCAGCGGATTCGATCAAGCTTCGGTAGATTGAATCGTAGCGGTCGATTCCGGTTTGCAGGTCGAACCAGCGCCGCGAGGCCTGCCGCCACCGCGTCATGTCCGGCCGAAGCCTTTCGAGCTGTTCCAGCGCCGTGCGATACGCGCGATCTTCGAACGCCTCGACGAGCACGCCCGCGCCGGTCTCGGCGATGATGCGCGCAACGTCGCCGACGTCGCCATTGGTCACCATCGGCAGCTCGAGCGCGAGGAATTCGCCCATCTTCGTCGGCGAGCTCGCCTTCTTCGAGAATACCGGCTGGATGAAGAACAGGCCATAATCGGCAGCGGCGGCAAGCTTCGGGACGTCGGCCCGGGACGCGGATCTCACGACCAGCCGATCCCTGGGGACGCCGTTCGCAGCCGCGGTCGCGACGATTTGGTCCGCCGGCTCGCGGCTGATGACGAGGAAGATCGCGCCGGGATCGCGCTCGAGCTGCGCGCGGAAAAAGGCGAGCATCTCCTCGACCATGTACCAGCTGCCGAACGAGCCGAGGTAGGCGGCAACCCTGGCTTCCGGTTCGATTGCCAATGCTTGGCGCGCGGCGGATCGGGCTTCGGCCGTGACCGGCGGAAAAGCGGCGAAGTCGACGCAGCAGGGGATCACCGTTATCGGCGGTCCCGCTCGATCTTTGCGGCGCGCGAGCAGGATTTTCCGTCCTTCCTCGGTCAGGCTGACGATATGATCGGCCTGGCTCAAGAACTCCGCCTCGCGGCGCTTGAAGTAGCGATAGACCGCCTTGAATGCCGGGTTCGCCAGGTTCCAGATGCGGCCATCGACCCGCTCGTCGGCCCAAAACCCGCGCATATCGAACAAGAAGCGCACGCCGTGGCGGCGTTTCATGCGCAAACCGAAGAGCGCGGGCAGGTAGCTTCGGCAGTGGACGAGGTCGAAGCCCTGCTCGCGGTGAAGACGCGCGGCCAAGCGCTCCATTCGGCACAGGTCGTACAGCGTCGAAATGACCGGCGGGCGCTTGTGATAGGGGACTGGATGCCAGTCGATCCCGGCTTCCGCGCACATCCGTTCAACAACGGCACGCTCAGCGGCTGTCCGATCCCGCTTCTCGAAGCTGATCAGGCTGATCCGGTGGCCGCGCTTGGCCAGGCCAGTCAGGTACGGAAGGACCTGCGAGCCGCCGAGCGGATCGCACATGCCGTCATACGACAGATAAAGCACGCGAGCAGCCGGGGCCTGGCGGCTGGCGGGGCCGGACCGCCTTGATGCTCTCGTGCTCATCGGCCACACGCCTATCGGATGTCGGTCGAGCTGATCAATCCGGCGAATGAGCGGCCGCTGCAGCGCCAGGCAAACGCCCTCGCCGATGGCAATGGCGCCTCGTTCCCGATCATCCGCGGCATCCCGCGGATTTGCCAGCCCAGCAATTATGCCGACAGCTTCGGCAAGCAGTGGAACCGGTTCCGCCTGACGCAGCTCGACGCCGAGGGACAGGCGCTCAGCCGCCAGCGCTTCTTCGCCGAAACCGGCTGGTCACCCGAGCAGATCGCGGGCGCGGACGTCCTGGAGGTTGGATCGGGCGCGGGCCGCTTCACCCGCGTCATGCTCGAACATACCTCCGCTAACCTTTATTCGGTCGATTACTCGAATGCGGTGCAGGCGAATCTCACCAACAATCGCGAGATCGCGAATGGCCGGCTGCACCTGTTCCAGGCGAGCATTTATGACCTGCCGTTCGCGGACGGCAGCTTCGACAAGGTGTTCTGCCTCGGGGTCCTCCAGCATACGCCGTCGGTCGAGGCGTCGGTGCGCGCGTTGATCGGGAAGGCGAAGAAGGGCGGCGAGATCGTCGTCGATTTTTATCCGGTCCGCGGCTGGTGGACCAAGCTCAACGCCAAATATCTGCTGCGGCCGGTGACGCGGCGAATGCCGCACGAGCGGCTGCTTAGGCTGATCGAGGCGAACGCCGGCTGGCTGGTCGCGGCGCACAAGAGCCTGACCAAGATGCGCCTCGGAGTGCTGACGAGATTCCTTCCGGTCGTCGACTTGCGCACCATCCCCGCCAACCTCACCCCGGAGCAGCAACGCGAGTGGGCGATCCTCGACACGTTCGACATGTTTTCGCCCGAGCACGATCATCCGCAGCGGCTCAGCGCGGTCGCGGAAATGTTCCGTCGCAACGGCGCCGACGTGACGTTCGCCGGCTTCGTCGGCGCCGGGACGGCGCAGGCGGCGGTCGTTCGCGCGGTCCGCCGCTGATCGAGCACGACCACTAGAATGACCGCCAGGACCATCGCCTTCGTGCTGCCGAACCTGCGCCCCGGCGGGGCCGAGCGGGTCGCGATCCGCCTGATGCACGGCTTCCGCGCGGCCGGCCACCGGGTCGAGTTCGTGCTGATGCAAAAGGAAGGCGACCTGCTGCGCGAAGTGCCCGACGACGTGCGCGTCATCGACCTCGGCGTCTGCCGGGTTCGCCAGGCGATCCGGTCGCTCGTGCGCTACTTCCGCGAGACGCCGCCGGACGCCGCGCAGGTGCGGATGTGGCCGCTGACCGTCGCCGCGATCATCGCGCGGCGGCTCGCTCGCGCCAAGACGCGGCTGGTGGTCAGCGACCACGCTGCGCTGACGAAGCATTTCGCCGGCCGTCCGCTGACGCTCGCGGCGCTCGGAATGTCGGTCCGGTGGTTCTACCCGCGGGCCGATGCCCGGCTGGTCGTGGCGAACGCCGCGGCCGAGGATTTCGCGCGCATCTCCGGGCTCCCGCGCGATTGCTTCGAGGTCATCTACAGCCCCGTCGACCCGCCGCCGCCGGACGTCCCCGCAGCGCCGGAAATCGAAGCGCTGTGGGGAGGCGCCGACGGGCGGATCATCACCGTCGGCACGCTCAAGCGCCAGAAGAACCAGGCGCTGCTGATCCGCAGCTTCGCGCGCCTGCGCAAACGGCGCGCGGCGAAGCTGATGATCGTCGGCGCCGGCCCGCTCGAGGAGGGGCTGAAGCGCTTGGCCGCCTCGCTGGATGTCGCCGATCACGTGATCTTTGCGGGCTTCGTCGCGCAGCCCTGGGGGTATTACCTCTCGGCCGACCTGTTCGTCCTCTCGTCCGACTATGAAGGCTATCCAAACGTGCTGGTCGAGGCGATGCGGTGCGGGCTTGCGGTGGTTTCGACCGATTGCGAGAGCGGTCCGCGCGAGATCC
>DATENV010000271.1:0-6139 GCA_035274805.1 Sphingomicrobium sp.
GGCCAACCTGCCGGACATCGACAGCTTCGTCGCGCGCTGGTTCGGGGTCACCGGGCGGACCTTCCATCGCGGGTTCACGCACGGCGTCGGCGGCCTGCTTGTGCTGCCGTTCTTGGTCGTCGCAATCCTTTTGCTTTGGGAAAGACTGCAGCCCGGCAAGGAAGGCCACCTGAAGCCGGCCGGCCTTCTGCTCGCCTGCTTTGTCGGCACGCTCAGTCACCCGCTGCTCGACCTCACCAACACCTATGGCGTCCGCCTGCTCGAGCCGCTGTCGAACCGCTGGTTCTACGGCGACACCTTGTTCATCATGGATCCATGGATCTGGATCGCGTTGATCCTCGGCCTCGAATTGTCGTGGCGCGCCGAGCGGCTCGGGCGGAATTGGATGCGGCCGGCGATCGGCGTGTTTGCCGGCGTGCTCGCTTACATCGGCCTCAACGCGGCCATCTCCGCTCGGGCGGTGGCGGCGACGCACCCGCTCGTCGCGCGCATCGCCGAGCCGCGCATGATCGTCGCCGGCGAGGTGCCGCTGATCTTCTGGAAGCGCCAGATGATGTGGCGCGGCGACAAGCTCGCCGGCAGCGCCGAATATATTCCATTCCGCGGCGCCAGGCTCGACGCCAAGGTGGTGCCGCTTGGCCTCGATGACCCGCGGTTCCTGCGCGCCGCAAGCAGCGATCCGCAAGTCCGCGATTTCCTGTTCTGGTCGCGCATGCCGCTGGTGATCCACGTCGATGGCCGCGCCTATCTCAGCGACCAGCGGTTTCCCGCCCTGCGCCGAGTTACGTTCATGGTCCCGCTCGACAATCGGTAAATGAATTCATAACTCGGCCTCATGAGTACGCGCGGCGAGCATCTGGTTCGCGCGGACCGCGGTTTCGCGACCGGCGGGGGACTGGTTGCGCGGCTCACCGCTCCGGCGATCGCCAAGGTGCTCGACGAGATCCACGCGCGGCTCGCCTGCGGCGGCATCGAGCTGACGCTGCCGGGCGGTGCGCAGCGGCGGCTCGGCTTCCACGCCAAGGGGCCCAAGGCCGTCGTGCGGCTGTCCAGCTGGCTGTCGCTCGTGCGGCTGGCAACGTCCGGGTCGGTCGGCTGGTACAAGGCGTGGGCGCTCGGCGAGTGGTCGAGCCCCAATCCGGTGACGGTGTTCGAGCTGTTCTCGGCCAACGCCGTAGCGCTCGGCAACGTCGGCCGCGCGAAGGGCCCGTTCCGCTGGGTCAACGCCATTGCCCACCGCCTCCGAGACAACCGCCCGAGGAAGGCGCGGCAGAACATTGCCGCCCACTACGACCTCGGCAACGACTTCTACGCGGCGTGGCTCGACGCGACGATGACCTATTCATCGGCGCGCTTCGCGGCGCCGGACGAACGCCTCGAGGACGCGCAGCTGCGCAAGGTCCAAACCTTGCTCGACCGCCTCGAGCTGCAGCCGGGCCAGCGCCTGCTCGAGATCGGCTGCGGCTGGGGCACGCTGGCGATCGAGGCGGCCAAGCGCGGTGTGACGGTCGTCGGTCTCACCTTGTCGACCGAGCAGAAATCCTGGGCCGACCGGAAAATCGCCGAGGCGGGCTTCGCCGACCGGATCGAGATTCGTCTGCAGGATTACCGGGAGACCGCCGAGCGGTTCGACGCCGTGGCGTCCGTCGAAATGGTCGAGGCGGTCGGCCGGCGCTGGTGGGGCGCCTACCTCGACAGCACAGCGCGCAACCTGAAACCAGGCGGCCGAGCCGCGCTCCAATTCATCTCGATGGATGACCGCATCTTCGAAGGCTATGCGCGCAACGCCGATTTCATCCAGACCTACATCTTCCCGGGTGGCCTACTGGTCGACGAGCCCGATTTCGAGGCGCTTGCCCGCGATCGCGGGCTTTCGTGGGAACATCGCGAGGGGTTTGGGCGCGACTATGCCGAAACGCTGCGACGCTGGCGGGAACGCTATGACGCAGCCGTGGCACGCGGCGCGCTTCAGGGCTTCGACGAGCGTTTCCACAACCTGTGGCGCTACTATCTGATGTATTGCGAGGGGGCCTTCCGGGGCGGCTCCATCGACGTCGCCCAGGTGACGATGGTCAAGGCCTAGCACCAAGCAGGTCGGGTGAGCTCTGCCGGGCTTGACGCTTAGCAGGGCTCACCCGTGCTCGGCACAGGGGCAACGTTGCACCGAGCAATCTCTATCACTCGAAACACCCCTGGGCCCGGCGCTCTGTCCTTTCACGAAGCCGACTGAACTCGCGAACGACGCGGTACATCGGCTGCGGTTCAGCCGTTCAAAGGCCATAGGGGTTAACCCTGAGTCGGGCAATGTCCGTTTAACGAAAATTGAAGAGCAAGCAGACAGAAGGCCCGTCCTTCGAAAAGGGCGGGCCTTCCCGCAGAAGCTTGCCCCCAGCTTCGCCCCGTCCTCTTACGCCTCGCGGGCAGACCGCGCAACTAAGCCTCGATGCGCAGCTTTTCGCCAGTCGCTACTTCGGCCTTGAGCCGATCGAGGATGGCCGACGCCACGACTTCCGGCGGCTTGACCTGTTCGGGCTCCTCGCCGGGAAAGGCGAGCGCGCGCATCCTGGTGCGAGTCGCACCGGGATCGATCACGTGAACCCTGATCCGCCCGGTGTAAGCAGTTTCGTCGGCATAAGCGCCGAGCAGGGTCTCGAGCGCAGCTTTCGACGAGCCATAGGCACCCCAGAATGCGCGCGGCTCAGACCCCACCGATGATGTCAGCGCGACAATGTCGGCGCTCTCCGCCTTTCGGAGCAGTCGATCGAAGGCGGCGATCATCGCCTGGTTGGCGAGCAGGTTGAGGCTCAGCAGCCGCGAATATTCCTTGGGGTCGATGTCCTGCACCGGCGTCAGCGACCCGAGCATCGCCGCATTGAGCACGAGGATGTTGAGCTTCTCCCAGCGCTCGGCGACCGCGCCGGCCAGCTTGCCGATGCTCTCGCCGTCGGTGAGGTCGAGCGGGGCGATGGTCGCGCTGCCGCCGGCGGCGTGAATGCGCTCTTCGACTTCCTCGAGTGCGGACGCGGTGCGGGCGACGAGGATCACGTGGGCTCCGACCGCCGCCAGGGCCTCGGCAGTTGCTGCGCCGATGCCGCGGCTGGCGCCGGTTACCAGCGCAAGCTTGCCGGAAAAACTCTTCGAATCGGTCATTGCGCCGCCTGTTAGCGGCTTAGCGGCTCGCAACCAAAGCCAGCGCCGCGGGACCTTCCTTTTCGACCAGGTCGGTCAGCGTCGTTGGATACGCGCCGGTGAAACAGGCATCGCACCGCTGCGGCAGCGCCGGGTCACGTTCCTGGCCGAGCGCGCGGTAGAGGCCCTCGATCGAAATGAAGGCGAGGCTGTCGGCGTTGATATAGTCGCGCATCTGTTCGACGCTCATTTGCGCCGCGAGCAGCTTGGCGCGCTCCGGCGTGTCGACTCCGTAAAAGCAACTGTGCTTCGTCGGCGGCGATGCGACCCGCAGATGCACCTCACGCGCACCGGCATCGCGCATCATTTGCACCAGTTTCACGCTGGTCGTGCCGCGAACGATCGAATCATCGACCAGCACGATGCTCTTGCCGTCGACCAGCGCGGAATTGGCGTTGTGCTTCAACTTCACGCCGAGGTGCCGCACTTCCTGGCTCGGCTGGATGAACGTCCGTCCGACATAGTGCGAGCGGATGATGCCCAGCTCGAACGGAATCGCGCTCGCTTGCGAGAAACCGATCGCGGCCGGCACGCCGCTGTCCGGCACCGGCACGACATAATCGGCCTCGACCGGCGCTTCGCGCGCGAGCTCGGCGCCGATGTTCTTGCGCACCTCGTAAACCGACATGCCTTCGGCGATCGAATCCGGCCGCGAGAAATAAATGTGCTCGAAGATGCAGGGGCGTGGCGCCACGCTCTCGAACGGGCGGAAGGAGCGGATGCCGCTATCGTTGACCAGGATGAGCTCGCCGGGATCGACGTCGCGCAGGAAGCTAGCGCCGATCACGTCTAGTGCGACTGTCTCCGAGGCGAAGATCGTCGCTTCGCCGAGCTTGCCCATGACCAGCGGGCGAATGCCGAGCGGGTCACGGCAGGCCACCAGCCCTTCGTCGGTCAGGACGACGAGCGAATAGGCGCCTTCGACCTGCTTCAGGGCGTCGGTCAGCCGGTCGAGCATGATCGCGCGATCAGAGGTTGCGACCAGGTGGATGATCACCTCGGTGTCGCTGGTCGACTGGAAGATCGACCCGCGGCGGTTGAGCGTCCGGCGCAGCTTCATCGCATTCGAGAGGTTGCCGTTGTGCGCAACCGCGAACCCGCCTTCGGCGAGCTCGGCGAACAGCGGCTGGACGTTGCGCAGCGCCGTTTCGCCGGTGGTAGAATAGCGGACATGGCCGATCCCCGCGCTCCCGCCGAGCCGCCGCATAATGTCGTCGCGGTCGAAATTGCCGGCGACGTGGCCCATCGCGCGATGGGAATGGAAATGGTTGCCGTCGAAGGTCGTGATGCCGGCGGCTTCCTGACCGCGATGCTGCAGCGCATGGAGCCCGAGCGCGACGAAGCTGGCCGCATTATCGGCGCCCCAGATACCGAACACGCCGCATTCCTCGCGCAGCTTGTCGTCGTCGAACGGATTGGTGGTCAGCATCCCGGTCCCGAGCCCCCAAGGTTAGCCACGACGCATATAAGGTCACGACTCGGCCTTGTCGCCCCCGGCGCGAATAAATGGTGAAATTTTAACTGCTTAGCGCCGTTACGCTTTGTAAAGCGCGGGAAATTTCTTCTTCAGCGCGACGATCTTCGGCCGGTCGTTGACGACGATGTAGGGGAAGTACGGATGCTTCCGCGCGAAGTCCTGGTGGTAGGCCTCGGCGGGGTAGAAGCCGCCCTGCTCGATCCTGGTCGCAATCGGCGCCTTGTAGACGTGGGCCGAGTTCAACCGCGCGATGAACGCGTTGGCGAAGGCGGCCTGCTGCCTTGATTGCGGGAAGATCGCCGAGCGGTAGCTGGTGCCGACGTCCGGACCCTGGCGGTTCACTTGCGTCGGGTCGTGAGCCACCGTGAAATAGATCTGGAGCAGCTTCGCGTAGCTTATTTGCGCGGGGTCGTAGCTGATCCGCACCGCCTCGGCATGGCCGGTGGTCTCGCTGCTGACCTTGTCATAGCTCGCGTCCTTCGCCCCGCCGCCGGCGTAGCCCGAGACAACATCCTTCACGCCTTTCACATGTTCGAAGACCGCTTCCATGCCCCAGAAGCAGCCGCCTGCCAGTATGGCGGTTTCGGTCTTTGGCGCGGCGGACGACGGCGTCGCCATCAACGCCGCCGCGGCAATGAACGGATGAGCCAGCTTCATGCTTATTCCCTTTCGGCAGCGATCTAATGTGCGTGCCGGGACATTTACAGGTGCTGGACGGGCGACGCTCGGCGAGGCAAAGACCCTGCTGACATGGAGGTAAGCAATGCCCAGCTACACGGCGCCGGTTCGCGAGACGCAGTTCGTCCTCAACAATGTCCTGGACATGGGCCGCTATTCGAACCTCCCGGGCTTCGCCAACGCGACGCCCGACCTGGTCGAAGCGATCCTCGAGGAAGCTGGCCGTTTTGCCGCCGAAGTGCTCCAGCCGCTCAACCGCGTCGGGGACGAAGTCGGCTGCAAGCGCAACGATGACGGTTCGGTCGTGACGCCACCGGGGTTCAAACAAGCCTACGACCAGTTCGTCGAGGCCGGTTGGCCGACCCTGACCGGGCCCGAAGAATATGGCGGGCAGGGCCTTCCGCAGGTCGTCGGCACCGCGGTCACCGAGTACATCCTCTCCGCCAACCACAGCTTTGAAATGTACCAGGGGCTCACCTCCGGCGCGATCGCGTCGCTGCTCGTCAAGGGAAGTGACGAGCTCAAGCAGAAATTCGTCCCCAACATGATCACCGGCAAATGGACCGGGACCATGAACCTGACCGAGCCGCATTGCGGCACCGATCTGGGGCTATTGAAGACGCGCGCCGACGAAAACCCCGACGGCAGCTATTCGATCACCGGGACCAAGATCTTCATCTCGTCGGGAGAGCACGACCTCGCCGAGAACATCATCCATCTCGTCCTCGCGAAACGCGCGGGCGCCCCCGACAACGTGAAGGGCATCTCGCTGTTCGTCGTACCCAAATTCCTGGT
>DATENV010000272.1:0-4562 GCA_035274805.1 Sphingomicrobium sp.
CGCCAATCATCCGCGTTTCGATGAGAGCTCGGCGGATTGTCGGCAGCGACAGCCGTGCACGCTCCGCGATCGCATAGCGATCGACCGCTTCGACCGCGCGCTCTGCCGTCCAGTAATCGCGGGGCAGCCGCTCGCTCATGAACCGCAGCGCGTCGGCCGGGATATGCAGCCCGCGGTCGGCGAAATGGAGCTGGATCAGGGCCGCGAACAGCACATCGTCGGGATGCGTAATGCGCGCGACGGGCGTGATCGCCAGCCGCGTCTTGAGATCGGGCAACCGGGGCGTCCAGGCGGGCGGCGCCTCGTCGGCGACCATCACCAGCGGCCGGCCGGTATCCTGGGCCTGGTTCCAGGCGTGGAACAGCTCTTCCTCGTCGCGGCTGTCGGCGTCATCGAACAGGCGTCCTCCGACCCGCTCGACGAAGCTGCGCGCAAGCAGGGTGCGGCCCGAACGCCGCGGCCCGGTCAGGACCGTCGCTTTCACCGGCCAGAGGCTGAACTTGCGGAAGTGGTCGAAGGCCTCCCGATTGGCGTCGGACAGGATAAAGCGCGCATCGCCGTCGCTGTGTGGCCAGTCGAGCGGGAGTGCGATCTGGTCCGGGCCCTGCTTCACCGGTCACCCACCTGATTCGTGGTCGCGGCCGGCGCTGGCGGCGACTGGACCGGCGGCGGTGGCAATGCCGGCGGCTTGTCGGAATTGGAGTGCATCCTCACCACCGTACCTGCGAAGTCGACCACCCAGCCCCGGCTGCTGAGCGCCGCCGCAAGCTGCGAGATATCGCCCTTGTACGTCACCAGGATGTAGCTGGTTCCACCCGGATTGATCTGCTGCGGCGACGCGGATTCCACTCCGGTCATCGTCCGCAGGTGCGCCATCGCGAAATTATAGACCGTGACGGTATTGCCGGTGACCTGGACCTGGAACGAGTTGACGAGACTGGCGGGCGCGGCTGGCCTCGTTTCGGTCAACTGCGGGAGGATCGGTGGCGGCGGCAGGTCGAGCGATGGATCCCGCGACAGCTGGCCTGCGGCCAGCGCCTGCGCATAGAGCGCATCGATCCGCCGTGCACCTTCCGCCATCATTGCGGGGATGCCGTCGCTATTGGGCGCCGTCAGCGTGAATCCGCCGATGATCTCGTCGTCAGGCCCGTGGCGCGCGATGAACCGGCCGCGCGCCGGGCCGCCGGGGTAAAGCCGTTGCAGCTGCACCTCGGCGATCAGGATGTCGGTCGCGCCATACATTTCGAGCAGGTTGCGCCACCAGCCGCGGCCGGGCCGTTTGGTCTGGGCCGCGTTCACTAACAGCGGGTCGGAGCCCATGCCGCTGACGCGGACATAATCGATCGGGCTCTGGGCGGCGCGAAATTGAGCCCAGGCTCGCTGCCAGGCATTGCGCAGCTCCACGCTCGTCGCAGTTCCCCCCGACACGGTTACCGGAATGAGGAGCATCGGAGCCGATCGCTCGACCTTCCCACCTTCGACGCCCAGAAACTGAGCGGCGCGGGCACGATCGAACAGAACGCCAAGATCGGCGATGTAGCGAAGTGGGCCAATCTGTTCGCGCTCGACGTTGATCGAGCTGACGATCTGGTCGAGCGTGCCGTCGGGAAGGGTCGGCGCCTGGCTGATCGGCGCATTGTGCATCTTGGCCCACAGCGCCTTGAAGCCCTGCCGCTGCGCCATGCGCCAGCCGGCGTAGCGGGCGCTTTGAGCGTCGGCGCCCGCGACATCGACATGGATTCCACCGATCTCGAGCGTGTTGGAGGTGTCGAGCGGAAGGATCCCGCGGTCGGCCGTTTCCAGCTGCGCGTAGATCACGCCGGAGACTCCGAGCGCGATTACAACCAACAGTGACAAGAGAAATGGACGGCGCAGCATTCGGCGCGTCTTTTGGCGACAACGGCGTGGAAATCCAAGCGGCTTGTCTCTAGTGCCGCGCCGAGGATGCCGCCCAAACCGCTCACTTATGCCGATGCCGGCGTGTCGATCGATGCCGGCAATGCGCTGGTCAAGGCGATCGGGCCGCTGGCACGCTCGACGGCTCGCCCCGGCGCCGGTGCGGAGCTCGGCGGGTTCGGCGGGTTCTTCGACCTCAAGGCCGCGGGTTATTGCGATCCGCTGCTCGTTGCAGCCAACGACGGCGTCGGCACCAAGCTCAAGCTGGCGATCGAGACCGGCCGCCACGACGGCGTGGGCATCGACCTCGTCGCGATGTGCGCCAACGACCTCGTCGTCCAGGGCGCCGAGCCGCTGTTCTTCCTCGATTATTACGCGACGGGGAAGCTCGACAATGACGTTGCTTCCGCCGTCGTGGCCTCGATCGCCGAGGGCTGCCGCCGAGCGGGCTGCGCGCTGATCGGCGGCGAGACCGCCGAAATGCCGGGCATGTATGCAGCCGGCGACTATGATCTCGCCGGCTTTTGCGTCGGCGCCGTCGAGCGCGACAAGGTGCTGACCGGCGCGGATATCGTCCCTGGGGACATCATCCTCGGCCTCGCTAGCTCGGGCGTGCACAGCAACGGCTTCTCACTCGTTCGCCGGATCATCGAGGAAGAGCAGTGGGACCTCGATGAGCGCTTTCCCGAGTTCGAAGGGCGCTCGCTCGGCCAGGCTCTCCTCGAACCGACCAGGATTTACGTTCGCTCATTGCTCCCGCTCGTCCAGCAGCGGCAGATCAAGGGGCTAGCGCACATCACCGGCGGCGGACTTCTCGAGAATATTCCAAGGATTCTACCCGAGTCCTGTCACGCGGTCGTAACCACGGACTGGCCGGCTTCGCCCGTTTTCGAGCTGCTTCAGCAGGGTGGCAACGTGGCGCCCGAGGAGATGGTCCGGACCTTCAACTGCGGCATCGGCATGGCCGTGATCGTCGGTACCCAGGAGGCGGATAACGCCACCAAGGCCCTTCAAGGCGCGGGCGAAGTGGTGCACCGTATCGGCCGGATCGAGGCCGGACAGCGCGGATGCACGGTCACCGGTCCCGAAGGCAGCTGGAGCGCAACGCACAATGCGTGAGCGGAGCCGCGTCGCGATCCTGATTTCGGGTCGCGGCTCCAACATGGCTGCCCTGATTTACGCGTCCCGGGCTGACGATTGCCCGTACGAGGTCGCGCTGGTCACCGGCGACAATCCCGGCGCGCCCGGCCTCGACCTGGCGGAGGCAGAAGGTGTTCCGGTCGTTCGGCTTCCGACGCCAGCCGGAAAGGACAAGAGCCAGTTTTTTGCTGCCCTCCAGAAAGTCCTGGAGGATCACGGCATTGACCTGGTCGCTCTCGCCGGTTTCATGCGGATCGTCCCCGACGATTTCCTTGCCCGTTGGGAAGGCCGCATTGTGAACATCCACCCTTCGCTGCTGCCCCGGTACAAGGGGCTGAGGACCCACGATGCATGCCTTGCCGCAGGAGATAAGGTCACGGGGGCGACCGTTCACCTGGTGACGCCCGACTTGGATAGTGGCGAAATCCTTGGCCAGGTCGAGGTTGCGGTCTTGCCCGGCGACACGCCGCAAAGCCTCGCCGAACGCGTGCTGATCGCCGAGCATCAGCTCTATCCGCGAATTGTCAGCCAGTATGTGGGCCGCACCCGCGACTTCGAGTGGATCACGGGCCGCGTCGGCGAGCTGGCGCTGGCGATGCCGTCGACGCATTTCCAGACCAGCCACGGCTCGCCGGGCTGGAAGGTTGGCACCCCGAGCAACAGTAAGTTCTTTGCCATCATGTGGAACCGCCACCACGGCGATGAATCGATCGGCGTCCTCGTTAAATGCAGCGGCCAGGACGAGATGGCGCAGCTGATCGACGCCGAGCCCGACATCTACTTCCGTCCGGCCTATTACGGGCCGTCGGACTGGGTCGGGATCACGCTCGACCGGCCTTCCGTCGACTGGGAGCATATCGCCGACCGACTCGCGCAGAGTTGGGAGCTTGTCGCCCCGCGCCGGCTGTTGGAAGCTGGCGGACGATGACCGACGAGAGGAGCCGCCGCCGCTGGATCAGCTTTGGCGAATTGATTGCGCTTGCGGCGCTTGCAGTATCGGCGGCCGGTGTGTGGATCGCCTGGCAGACCAATAGCAAGGATGAGCCGACGCGAATCGTCGAGCAGCGACCCGCCGTGCCCCTCGCGCTTCGCGGCACCGTCGAAAACGACGGCCGCACGTTGGTGATTATCCCCGCAGATTCGTCGCATGCCCTCCAGTCGCTGAAGGTGACCGTCAAGGGTTCGTCCCCGATCGAAGCAGGCAGCGACGGGCGGATTTCCGCCGGCGACGTCGAATCCGCGCTGAAGAATCGCGAGAAGGAGCCGAAAGGCGAGGCGCTGAGCGTGCCGGTGCGGATCGACGCGCGCTATGTCGAAAGCGGCGCCGATCGCCGCGGCGGCGGCTCCTACATCCTGCGCTACAAATGGGAGGGCGGCGGCCTGTTCGGCGGCCGCTCGCTCAGGCTACTGGGACTGAGCCGCTAGCGGGCGGCCGCGTTGAGGAGTATTTCGTCAAACCTCGAAGGGGGATCGATATGCTTCCACTGCTTCTCGTTCTTGCAGCAGCGACGGAAACGCCCGCGCTG
>DATENV010000273.1:0-2735 GCA_035274805.1 Sphingomicrobium sp.
ATGTCAGCGTCGAGGGCGCCGGGACCGCGAAGAGCGCGATAGAAGCGATCGCCATGCCTTTGACGAAAAAT
Organism: Sphingomicrobium sp.; assembly: GCA_035274805.1. Lineage (GTDB taxonomy): Bacteria > Pseudomonadota > Alphaproteobacteria > Sphingomonadales > Sphingomonadaceae > Sphingomicrobium. The sequence continues at coordinate 72 of DATENV010000273.1, forward strand.
GGCCCGGTTAGAACCGGCGAGCTCGAGCGGACGATCGGGCTGATCCGCGACTTTCCGGGTGTCAGCGTCACCGACGTCGCGCTGATGCGGTCGGACGTTCAGCCCGGTCTCTATTCGTTGCGGATCAAGGTTGCACCCGACCGCATTCGTGCATTCGCTTATGCGGACAACCGGGGCACGGGGAGCATCGGGCGCAGCCGGCTCTACAATTCCTTCGCCATCTCATCGCTCGCTCTTCCGGGCGACGAGTTGCGGGTCGACCTGTTCGCGATGCCCGGCGGCCACTCGCGCTATCTTTACGGTCAGGTCGCGGCCGCCGTTCCGCTCGGACGCCACGGCCTGCGCTTGTCGCTGACGGCGTCGCGCGGGGACCAATATCTGCGCTCCGAGGAGCACTTCAAAGGCACGTCGGACAATCTTTCCGCGCAGCTCAGCTATCCGTTCATGCGAAGCCGCTCGCTGACGATCGTCGGCAAGGCCTCGCTGACCGACTGGCGGAGCGCCGGGAAGCAACACGGCACACGCAAGCTGCGCGACCGTCTGCGCGTCGCGAGGCTCGGGATCGAGTTCGGCAATGAGGGCAAGACCCGGTTCCAGGGCGAGCTTTCGCTGTCGCGCGGACTCGGCTTTAGGGCCATGACCGAGGTCGGCGATCCGCTGGCGTCGCGGCCCGATGCGAGCGGGCGCTTCAACAAGGCCGCGCTTTCGGTCCAGGTCAGCCGTGCCTTGGGCGAGCGGTTCACGTTGCGCGGCGTCGCAACGGCGCAATATTCGGATCGGCCATTGCTTTCAGCCGAAGAATTCTCACTCGGCGGCAATCGCGTCGGACGCGCCTTCGATTTCAATGAGCGGACTGGTGATCGCGGCGCGGGCGCGGGAATCGAAGTCGGCTATCGTCTCGGCAAAGCAGACCGGGCCGGCATAGATCTCCTCGGATTCCTTGACGGCGGGATCGCGCACGACTTGAGGTCGTCCGTCGCCGCTGCTCGCACACGATCGCTTTCATCGGCGGGCGTCGGCGCGCGTTTCTCGATCGCCGGATTGACCGTCGGCATCGAGGCGGGCGTTCCGCTATCCGGTGACCGCCACAAGCCGCGGCTCTTCGGCTCGGTGTTCCGCGCCTTCTGACGAGCTCGCCGCTACTTGTTCTCGGTGGCGTTGGCCTGATTGTCGGCCGCCTTCTTATCGTCGCCGTCGACCCGGTTCTCGATCTTGTCGCCGGTTCGCTGAACGTCATTCGCGATATCCGCGCCGATATTCTGCGCGGTATTACCGATATCGGCCGCGGCATTCTCGGCGACGTCGCTGTTGTAGGTCACGCTCATCGTCCCGTTGTTGTCGTCCTTGCTGACTTGGCAGGCGCCGAGCAGCAAAAGCGGAATGGCGAGTGCAATGCGCATGGTTTCCTCCGTTGTTTTGGAGCTTCAACGCCGCTTGGCCCGTTTCGGCTCCGGCTCAATTCCGCCCGATAGCACAGCCAGCATCGCCGTCCACGCTCCGACGTTCTGGCGGAGCTGCGCGGGGTCGACCTTGTCGAGCGTATCGTCGGGCGTGTGGTGGATATCGAAATAGTAAGTGCCGTCCTGGCTAAGGCCGACGGCAGGAGAACCAGCGGCAATCATTGGGCCGATGTCCGAGCCGTCGGCTTCGTCCAGCGCGCCGGGGACGATGCCGAGCGGCGCGAGCGCCGCCTGCAGCGCGCGCGCTTCGGCTTCGCGATCCTTCCCGAGCTTGCTGTTGACCTGCCAGATTCGCCCGGTTCCGAAATCGCTCTCGGCCAAAGCATAGTGCGGCTCCTTGTGCCGCGCCTGGTAAGCAAGCCCGCCGAACAATCCCGGCTCCTCGGCGCCAAACCAGACGATACGAATGGTGCGGAGCGGCCGCCCCGCATCCATGATCCGCTTTGCCGCGGCGGTGGCGATCGCAACGCCGGCCGCATCGTCGATTGCGCCCGTACCCTGGTCCCAGCTGTCGAGGTGGCCGCCGACGAGGATGGGCGGCAATCTCGGATCGCGGCCAGGGACTTCGGCGATGACGTTGCCCGATTGGCCGCGGCCGGTTTGGGAGACGAGCGTCAGGCGCATGGTCACGGGCTTGCCGCGCTTCAGGATCCGCTGGAGCTGCTCGGCGTCGGGCAGCGGCAGGGCGCCGGCAGGAATGGGGCGTACGCCTTCGTCGAACCGCTGCACGCCAGTGTGCGGGTTGCGGTGGTAATCGGTGCCGATCGAGCGGATGACGATCCCGATCGCGCCCTTGCGGCTGGCGATGCTTGGGCCCTGTCGCCGCGGCCCGCCGAAATAACCGTAGCCCGAACCGTCCTGCGTGCGCGGCATGGCGTGCGAGACGAACACGATCTTGCCACGAACCGAGTCGTCAGGGGCCGCCTCGAGGTCGGCGAGGGTGTCAAAGCCGACGACCTGGCCGGTGATCCCTTCCGGCCCCGTCGAGCCGCTGTTGCCGAGCGCGGCGACGACCAGCTTTTGGGGGAATGGCGCGAGGATCTCGGCCGCTTCGGCTCCGCGAGTCCAGATCGGCATGTCGAACGGCTCGACCCGGACGTTCGAGAAACCGAGCGCCTTCAGCTTTGCGACCGCCCAGTCGCGGGCCCGCGCTTCGGCCGCGGTGCCCGCAAGGCGCTGGCCAACTTCCGTCGTCAGCCCTTCG
>DATENV010000274.1:0-4117 GCA_035274805.1 Sphingomicrobium sp.
AGGCGGATTCGTCGTCAGGGTTCTCGGCTGGCTCGTCGTCGGGTTCGTCGTCTGGTACGTCGCGGCGCCGATCCTGCTATGGCCGGTGGCGCTCATCACGAGCACCCGGACGCCTTCCTCGAGCGAGCCGAACGGCTGCGTTGCCTGGCCAACCTGCATCGGCAGCATCAGCCGCTGCAGCGCCGGTGGCAGGTCGCGCATCTTTACCTGGTCACTGGTGACGACCTCGCCATGGAAATCGGCCGCGATCTTTTCGGCGCCGCCGCAGCCGCCAATGTTCCGCGCCGCTTCGGCGAAGCGCGCGACGATGGGCTCCGCCGTGCCTCGCGCCGTGCCTTTGGGAAAGCTGATCGAGACCTGCTTCAGGTTGAGGATCGCGTCGCGCGGGTCGGCGGTCAGGATTTTGCGCGTGTCCTGGACCGCGATGATCGAAAATCCGCCGGGGACGGGAATTGGATTGCTGATCGCGCCGGCAGGCATTTCGCGAACGACGGTGGCGAGCTGGGCCGGCAGCTGCTCCGGACGGATCCAGCCAAGGTCGCCGCCGACCGCAGCCGTCGAGGCTTCGGAATATTGCCGCGCATAGCCGGCGAAGGACGCGCCGCTGCGCAATTGCGTCAGGATCTTGTTGGCATTTTCCAGCGTCTGGGATTCGGTCGCAGGAGAGGCCGACAGGTAGATTTCGCTGATCCGATATTCCTGCGTGCCTTTGGAGGCGTTCAGCTTGTCCAGCACCGCCTTGACCTCGTCGTCGCCAACGCTGACGCCGCTTTCGATCTTTGCCCGCTGCAGCCGCTGCCAGGCGATTTCAGCCTCGATCTGGCGGCGCATCGACTTGATGTTCGAACCATTGGACTCGAGCATCGCCGCGAGCTGCTCGGGGGTCCTTTTGGTATTTTCGGCGACGCGCTGGACGGTCTTGTCGATCTCCGACGGCTTGACGTCGATCTTCTCCGCCTTGGCCGCCTGAATCTGAAGCAGTTCGTCGATCAGGTTGCGCAGGACTTGCTCGCGCAGGCGCTGCACCTCATCGGCTGGAATCTCGCCGCCATTCGCAATCGCCATGAACGCAAGCCGCTGGTCGATATCCGTCTGGGTAATCACCTCGCCGTTGACGATAGCGGTCGCCTTGACGATCGAGGGCATGGCGGTGCCGAACACCTGCGGGTTTTGCGGCAGCCGCAGCGACTGGGTGCTGTTGACCTCTTGTTGCTGCTGATTGGGCTGCGGCTGCGCGGTTTCCTGCGCGACGGCTCCGCTGGCGAGGCCCAGCGCCACCGCTGACCCGGCCATCCACGCACGCGTCATATTCACTCGAAAAGCTGATCCCACGATCGAATTTTCCCTTGGTTCCCGTGATTTGCCCTTGCCGCCGGCCCGCTGAACGCAGGCTTAGCGGCTCACCCCCTTCAACGCCAAGTGGATGGCGAAGGTGCTGCCCTTTCGGAAGGCCCCAATGCGCTCATAGTCGCGGCGCCAGGTTACGCCAAGCTGCAGGCATTCGTCCTCATATTCGATGCCCAGGCGGTTGCGTACCGGCTGCCAGCCGTTAGCCAGCGAGAGCGGGTCTTCGGTCCGGTCGGTGAGGTCGATGACGCTGGCGCCGAAGATTGCCCAATATTTGTGGAACTTGATCCTCGCGGCGACGCGCAGCTCCTCCTTGTCGCGAAGATCCTCGATCGTCGGGTCGATGTTGCGGTTGAGCTTGAGATAGCCGACCTGCGCATAGGTCTCGTTGGTGCCGACGGTGAGGTCGACCTCGTTCCGCCGCACCGCGAAGCTGTCCTTGTCGATCCGGAACCGGTCGGTGATGTCGATGAACCGGCCGTAGCGGACACGAGTCCTTCCAACGATGTCGGAGACCCGGTCGGTAAGTCCCGTTCCTTGCGGGAAAATATTCCGTAGGCGTCCGAATCGATAGCTTTGGCCGATGGTGGTATCGATCGACAGGTTCTTGCGTTCGAGCGACCAGTCCAGCCCGTAAGTGACGCGCGAGGCATCCTCCCAACGATCGTAGCCGGGGAAGCGGTTGAGCGCGAACAGGTTGCTGTCCTCGAGGTCGACCGAGCGCGCATCCTCGTTGGGGATGTCGATATTCGGCGTCTGCGGGGTCAGCACCAGCTGCACGCGAGGGACGAGCCGCTGGAACCCTCCGGCCAGCGGACCGATGAAGGGCCATTTGACCTCGGCGGCGAGCGCGCCGATGGCGCGGGCGTGCCAGCCGTTCGTTCCGCGGTACATGGCGACGGTCGTCTCTTCGGCTTCGTCGGTGTGATAGACGTCGCCGCGGCCGTAGGCGGTGAGGCCGACCTCCTGGCCCCAGGGCGTAAGCCGCCTCAAATCCCACCGGACGCTGGTGAATGCCCGCTGGGTGTCCTGTCCGTCGATCCGCAGGATGGCGAGGCTGTTGGCCTGAACCTCGACCCGCCCGCCGGCGACCTCCGCCAAGCGGAAGCGCGCGTCGATCGCGGGAAGGGCGATCGGAATTTCCTTTTGACGGTCGTCGACGCGCAGCCCCTGGAAGGCCCAGCCGGCGATCGAAACATAGCTGTCGGGCGTGATGCGCTCGGCGTTGATGACGTTGCGCAGACGATCGTCGTTGGTGAGGTCGTAGCGGCGGGTGACGGTCTTGTCGGTCGCCGCGCGCAGCGAAGTGGTGATGCTCCAGGCCGGATTGAGCTGCCAGCGGCCGTTGCCGTCGAAATAGCCGCGGATCCTGCGCTTTTCCCGCGAGGTCGAGGACGGATCGATCTTGTCGACCCTGCCATAAGTCAGGAAGCCGCCGATCTGGAACGCGCCGAGGCTGTTGAGCTCGCGATATTTGCCTTCGATCGCCGGCAGCACGTTGGTGTAGACGTGGGGCGTGATCGTCGCGTCGCGATTGGGCCCGATCTGCCAATGATAGGGGACGGCGAGCTCGACGCCGTTGCGGCTCGACACGGCGATGTCGGGAACGAGCCAGCCCGTCGCGCCTTCGTTGCCCCGGCTGATGTTGAAGACAGGCAGCAACGGCAGGTTGAGGCCGAACAATTGCAGCCGTCCGCCTTCGAACCGGATGCGGCTGCTGTGCGGGTCGTCGATCACTCGCGCGGCGGTGATCGCCCAGCTCGGCCGCTTCGGGCAGCCGGTGTCGGTCGTGACCGGGCACGGCGAATAAATGGCGTTGGTAAGGCTGAGGACGCCGTTGACCCGCGCACCGCGCGACGCGGCGATGCGCCCACCGCTTTCGAGCACGACCATCAAATTGTCGACTGTCCCATCGCGCATTGTGTCGGTGAGCTGGACGTTCTCGCCGACGATCTTGTCGCCTTCGGGCGTCACGAGGACGACATTGCCCTTGGCGAAGACCCGACCGGACTTGCGTTCCCAGACCACCTGGTCCGCGGCGAGGTAATTCCCCTCGCGGTTCATCCGCACCGCGCCCGTTGCGGTGACCACGTCGGCATCGCTGTCATAGGTCACCGCGTCGGCGCTGAAGCTGACGACGTCTTGCGTCTCGGCAGGGGCAGGCGCGGCGGTTTGCGCAGTGGCCGCCGACGGCACTGTCAGGAGCATGGGGAGCGCTGACCACCAGACAAATCTCGTCCGCAACGCTTGCTTGCCCCGACCTCTAAATGCCTTCTGTCCACCGCGTGACTAGAGCCTCTGGAGCGCCGCGACAATCGCCGGGAGGCTCCTTTGCCAAGCTTTGACTTGCATCTTAAAGGTCGCCGCACACATTCGCTTGTCGAGGACTGCCACCGATGCAAATTCGTTTCGCCGACACCCGCCCAGCCGGCGATTATGCGCTGGTGCTGCCGGTCGCCGGCAAGGACCGCGGGGCGCTCGCCGCGCTCGGGCCATCCGAGCAGGCCGTCTCCGCGACACTCGACCGGCAGCGGTTCGAGGGCGACGCATCGAACGTGTCGGAGCAATTCATCGACGACAAGGGCAAGGTCCGCCGTTTGCTCGTCGTTGGTACGGGCACCGGCTTGTCACCCAAAGAGGCGGCGGAAAAGCTCGGCGGGGCCGCCGCGTCGCGGCTCCAGACCTCGGGTGAGAAGACCGCGGTCATCGATCTGGGCGGCCTCGGTTATGACGCCGACGCGGCAGCTCGCGTCGCGCTCGGCGCCGCGCT
>DATENV010000275.1:0-4822 GCA_035274805.1 Sphingomicrobium sp.
CATCTCGACGTCAGAAATCAAAGTATCGGTGCTCCTGCCGGAGGACTACACCGAGCTGGCCGTCCGCGTGCTGCACAGCGCCTTCGGGCTGGATGCGGAACAGGCGGCATGAGCGGCGAGGGCCTGATCGCCGAGCCGCGCGCGGTCCACGCCGGGTCCGGCCCTGGCGTAGGCCACGCTCGCCTCAAGGAGCTGATGCACCGCGGAACGGAATTCCTCGGCTGTGAGGTCGCCATCATGGGCGGGGCGATGAGCTGGGTGTCGGAGCGCAATCTCGTCTCCGCCATCTCCAATGCCGGCGGGTTCGGCGTGATTGCCTGCGGCGCGATGAGCCCGGAACTGCTCGACACCGAGATTGCCGAGACCAAGGCGCGCACCGCGCGACCGTTCGGGGTCAACCTCATCACCATGCACCCACAGCTGAGCGAGCTGATCGACGTCTGCGCCAAGCACCAGGTTGGCCATGTGGTGTTGGCTGGCGGCCTCCCGCCCGGAGGGGCGATCGACCGGATCAAATCGACCGGAGCCAAGCTCGTCTGCTTTTCTCCAGCGCTCGCGCTCGCCAAGAAATTGATGCGGTCGGGCGCCGACGCGCTGGTGATCGAGGGGATGGAAGCCGGCGGGCATATCGGCCCGGTGTCGACCTCGGTGCTGGCACAGGAAATCCTGCCCATGGTCGCGAAGGACATCCCGGTGTTCGTCGCCGGCGGGATCGGCCGCGGGGAGGCGATCGCCGCCTATCTCGAAATGGGCGCGGTCGGGGTCCAGCTCGGCACTCGCTTCGTCTGCGCCAACGAGAGCATCGCCCATGCCAACTTCAAGAAGGCGTTCATCCGCGCCTCGGCGCGCGACGCGATCCCCTCGGTGCAGATCGATCCGCGCCTGCCGGTAATCCCCGTGCGGGCGCTCAAGAACCGCGAGATGGAGAATTTTGCCGCCAAGCAGCGCGAGGTCGCGCAAAAGCTGGATGAAGGCGCGATCGAAATGGCCGAGGCGCAGCTTCAGATCGAGCATTATTGGGCGGGAGCGCTACGCCGTGCGGTGATCGACGGCGACGTCGAAAGCGGCTCGGTGATGGCCGGCCAGTCGGTCGGCATGGTCAACCGCGAGGAGCCCGTCGCGGCAATCATCCAGGAACTGGTCGACGAGGCCGCGGCCGCGCTCGAAAGCCGCGGCTAGAGCAGGCTTCCGGGTCGTGCCGTGGTGGGACACCCGTTCGGCTCCCGTTTCACCGTTCTGAGCTTCGTGCCAGACCAGACCCGGAGACGCATGGAGCAACCGACTATCATGCCCAAAGAGGCCAATGACACCTTGTGCCGTCGGGAATCCGAACGCGAGCCGGTTTCGCTGGCCGCCTCCGCGTTGGCCCTTGGCTGCTCGCGCTCGGTGATTATCTCCGATCTCTCGCCCGCCGGCGCGCAACTCGCCGGCCGCGGTCTTCCCCCGCCGGGTGACGACCTGCTGATGCTTGCCGGCTCGTTCGAAACTTTCGCCACCGTCGTTTGGCGCACCGACGACAAATGCGGCATCCATTTCGACGACGCGGTTCCGGCGAACGACCTCGCCTACATGAAGAAGGAAGCATCCTGGATGTCGGTCGCCGGCTGGTACCGCTGACCTCACCGTCGTTCATGACACGCTAGGCGCCATCGAGGCGTGACACGCGCGCGTTGCATCTGATAGCCCGAGCGCATGCCGCTCTCCGCCGCCACCTCCGCCCGAGAAATACTGACCGGGCTGCACGACGTTATGGGTGCGCGCGGCAGCGCCCAGTCGAAGCTCGACAAGGTCGTCGACCTCATTGCCGAGAAAATGGGCAGCGAAGTCTGCTCGATCTACTTGCTGCGCGACAACAAGCTCGAGCTGTTCGCGACTCACGGCTTGCGCAAGGAAGCCGTGCACGTGACGCGGCTGCGGATGGGCGAGGGCCTGGTCGGCACGATTGCCGCCGAAGGTCGGATCCTGAACCTCGCCGAGGCCGCCGACCATCCCGCGTTCCTATACAAGCCCGAGACCGGCGAAGAGCATTTCCACAGCTTCGCCGGCGTCCCGATCGTCCGCCTCGAAAGCCCGATCGGCGTGCTTGCGGTCCAGCACGCCGAGCCGCGCCGCTACGAGGACGTCGAGATCGAGGCGCTGCAGACGGTCGCCATGGTTCTCTCCGAGATGATCGCCGCTGCGCGGCTGGTCGACGGCGCGCGGCGCAGCCGGCTTCGCAGCGCCGGTCCATTGCGGCTCTCGGGCCTGAAGCTGGTCGCCGGCATGGCCAAGGGACAGGCGGTGTTCCACGAGCCGCGCGTGGTCGTCGAGCACACCGTCGCCGACGACATCGAGGCGGAGCGCGACCGGGTTTACGGCGCCTTCCGCAAGATGCGCGAGCAGATCGACAACATGGCGCGCGATGTCGAGTTCGGGACCGCCGGCGAGCATCAGGAGATCCTCGAGACCTACCGAATGTTCGCCTACGACGAGGGCTGGTCGAGGCGGATCAACGCGGCGATCGACAGCGGCCTCACCGCCGAAGCCGCGATCGAGCGCGTCCAGCAGCGCACGCGGGCGCGCATGCGCGAGATCGATGACCCCCTGCTCCAGGAGCGGATGCACGACCTCGAAGACCTGTCGAACCGGCTGCTGCGCATCGTCTCCGGGCGCATGGGGACCGCGGCGCAAACCGGCCTGGCACACGATGCGGTCCTGATCGCCCGCAACCTCGGCCCGGCCGAGCTCCTCGAATATGACCGCCGGCGGTTGAAGGCCGTGCTCCTCGAGGAGGGGTCGCTGACCTCGCACATGACAATCGTCGCTCGGGCGATCGGCGTTCCGGTGATCGGCCGGCTCCATGACGTCCGCCACAGCGTGCAGGACGGCGAGCCGATCCTCGTCGATGGCGACAATGGCAGCGTGATCATCCGTCCGAGCCGGCAGCTCCTGCTAGGCTTCGAGCACCGGATGACGCTCAGCCAGAAGCGTCGCGCCGAATTCGCCGCGCAGCGCAACCTGCCCGCCAGGACGGTCGATGGCGTGCGCGTCAGCGTGATGGTCAATGCCGGCCTTGCCGAGGATGCGGCCGCGCTGCCGATGACCGGCGCCGACGGCATCGGCCTGTTCCGGACCGAGTTCCAGTTCCTCGTGTCGGCGACACTCCCGGGCCGCGATCGGCAGCTGAGGCTCTACACCAAGGTGCTCGACGCCGCGGGCGACCGGCCGGTGGTGTTCCGCACGGTCGACATCGGCGGCGACAAGGTGCTGCCCTACCTGACCGACGAGGCCGAGGAGCAAGCCGAGAACCCGGCGATGGGCTGGCGCGCCCTGCGCCTGTCGCTCGACCGGTCGACCTTGATGAAAGCGCAGGCCCGGGCGCTGATCGAGGCTTCCGCGGGCACCGTGCTCCGCGTGATGTTCCCGATGATTTCCGAGCCATGGGAATATGAGCAAGCCCGCGCGCTGTTCGAGGAGCAGGTGGAGTGGGCACGCAAGGGGCATCGCAAGCTCCCCAGGCGCATCGAGTTCGGCGCGATGCTGGAAGTGCCGAGCCTGGCCGAGATGCTCGACCAATTGCTGCCTCGCGTCGATTTCATCTCGATCGGCACCAACGACCTGACCCAGTTCCTGTTTGCGGCCGACCGCTCCGACCCGCGCCTCGCGCAGCGTTACGATTGGCTGAGCCCGGCCATCCTCCGCTACCTGAAGCGCGTGCTCGACCAGGCGCGCGCCGCGGAAGTCCCGGTGCGGGTGTGCGGCGAGATGGCCGGGCGCCCGCTCGAAGCGATGGCGCTGATCGGGATCGGCGCCGAGAATTTCTCGATTACCCCAGCCGGCGTCGGACCGTTGAAAGCGATGATCCGCTCGCTCGATGCCGCGGCTGTCCGCAGCCGGATGGATCAATTGCTTGTCCGGCCGCCCAAGGACATGCGCAAGGCGCTGAGCGACTGGGCTCGCCGGCACGGCGTCACAATCGGCTAACTGGCGGTTGACACTGCCGGTGCAGCCCTCAAACAGTGCGTATGGCCAAGCGCGATCCTGATCCCGAGCCGCCGGAAGAAGAAGTGCTCGAGCCGGAGCTTCCGCCGGTCGGCGAGCGGCTCCGCATTGCGCGCGAGGCCAAAGGCTTGAGCTTAGAGGACGTCGCCGCGCAGACGCGGATTCCGCAACGGCATCTGGCGAGCATCGAGACCGCCGACTGGGACAATTTGCCCGCCCCAACCTACACCATCGGGTTCGCCAAGAGCTATGCGTCAGCCGTCGACCTCGACCGTACGGAGGTCGGCATCCAGCTCCGCGAGGAAATGGGCGGTCAGCGTTTCGCCTCGACCTCGTCGGACGTGTTCGAGCCCGCCGATCCCGCGCGCACGATGCCCAAGGGGCTGGTGATTGGAGCGATTGCCGGGGTCATCGTGCTGATTGCCCTGATGAGCTGGCTCAACAGCCGCTCGTTACAGCAGTCGGACGAGCCGATCGCAAACGTGGCGGCTCCCGAGGTTGGGACACCGGCAACGCCGCTGGCGGCAACGGCATCCGCACCAGCCACGTCGCAAGGTCCGGTCGTCCTGACCGCCACAGCGCCGGTCTGGCTGCAGGTCAGCGAGCAAGGCGGGGCGACGCTCTTCTCAGGCCTGCTCCAGACCGGGCAGGCCTACACGGTCCCGGCAACTGCGACAGCGCCCGTGCTCAAGACCGGCAAGCCCGAAGCGCTAAGAATTACGGTCGGCACGACGACCGCCGCGCCCGTCGGTCCAGCGGCGACGACGGTTTCCGACGTCAGCTTGCTGCCCGCCAGCCTCCTCAAGGCACCAGCCGCCCAAGGCTCGGCCGCGCCGCCGCC
>DATENV010000276.1:0-2291 GCA_035274805.1 Sphingomicrobium sp.
GGGGGATCACGTCGACCGTGAAGCGCACCGCCGCGGCGACGGACGAGGAACTGCTCGAGCAAAGCCGCAACCGGCTGCACGCATTGATGCGCGGCGGGTGCACGACCATCGAGGTCAAGTCGGGCTATGGCCTCAACACCAGGAGTGAGCTGCGCCTGCTCGAGATTGCGGCTCGCCTCGGCGAGGGCGAGGCGGTGCGGATCGTGCCGACGCTCCTCGCTTTGCACGCGCTGCCGGCCGACCAACGCGACCGCCGCGCGCATTATGTGACCGAGATCGTCGACAAACTGATCCCGGCGGCGGCTAGGCAGGGCGTAGCGACCAGCGTCGACGCCTTCTGCGACAATATCGCCTTCACGCCCGAGGAAGTTGAGCGGCTGTTCAAGATCGCGGCGCACCATGGCCTCCGCGTCCGGCTCCACGCCGAGCAACTGTCCAACCAGCGCGGCGCCGAGCTCGCGTCGCAAAATCGCGCGCTGTCGGCCGACCATCTCGAGCACCTCGACGAGGCCGGCGCGAAAGCGATGGCAGAGGCCGGGACCATCGCGGTGCTGCTGCCGGGCGCTTATTATGCGCTGCAGGAAAAGAAGAAGCCGCCGGTCGCGTTGCTCCGCAAGCACAAGGTGCCGATCGCGGTCGCGACCGACTGCAACCCCGGCACGTCGCCGCTGCTGTCGCCGACGCTGGCGATGAACATGGCCTGCACGCTGTTCGGCCTGACGCCCGAGGAAGCGCTGACCGGAATGACCGTCAACGCCGCGCGCGCGCTCGGCCTTGCCCACGCCGTCGGCAGCATCGCCGCGGGCAAAGCCGCCGACCTCTGCGTCTGGCACGTCGAAAGCCTCGCCGAGCTCGGCTACTGGGTCGGCCTGCCCGGCCCCGAGCGGCGCATCTTTGCGGGCATCGACAGCTGAAGCTTCACTGCAGCCGGTCCAGCTGAACCTTCAACGCCGCTGCTTTTTTGTCCAATTCCTTCGACAATTGAGCGAGATCGCGCAGTCGATCGACATAAGCGGCGAATTCGGGTTTCAGGCGGCCACTTTCGGGATCGTATATTCCCGCTTGTTCGGGCCCTAGCGGGAAGACATGCTGCTCGGTAAAATCGTTGTACCGAACATATCTCTCACCAAAAGAATCCAGGCGTGTGTACAGAGTCGCCAACCCATAAAAGAGATTGGGGTCGAGCGCCTTCGCCGCCCCGGTGCTGACGACCCCGTCCCAAATCCGCGTCGGGGGCCTCTCGGAGCCAGGCTCACGGTATATGGGCAGCTTTGGCTGTTCGCCGCGAACGAGGGCGGCGTCGAATTCCGCGAGCTGCTTGTCGACCTGCGCTTCAAAACGCTGGTTGTGTTGGATCGTATCGTTCAAAGTCGTAGCCAGCTCGCCGAGCATACGCTCGCGGTATTCGGCTTCTTGACGATCTTGCCGCGCTGCCTCCAACGCGAATGCGGCAGTGACGCCGATGAAGACGATCACCACTTCGAACAGTAACTTTCCGATCAGTGGGCGTTGGCGATCGAACCATTCTGCTGATGTCCTCATCTCATACGCCCCCGCTGACTGCAAAGGCTCGCAAATTCGCAGCGGCCGCACAAGGTCAGCTGGTTGGACAGTTCGCTCTTGGGTCAAGGGCCGGCCGTCGCTACGAGCGGCCGATGATCGACCGACGCGACAATAGCCGCCGCATCCGTGCCCGTCGGGGCAGCGAGATCAAGGCGAAGCACTGGACCACCGAAGCAGCGGTGCGGATGCTGATGAACAATCTCGACGACGAGGTCGCCGAGGATCCGCAGAGCCTGGTCGTCTACGGCGGGATCGGGCGCGCCGCGCGCAACTGGGAGTGCTTCGACAAGATCGTCGAAAGGCTCGAGCGGCTGGAGGAAGACCAGACCTTGCTCGTCCAGTCGGGCAAGCCGGTCGGCGTGTTCCGCACGCACGAAAACGCGCCGCGCGTCCTGATCGCGAACGCGAATCTCGTTCCGCATTGGGGAACGTGGGACGAGTTCCGCCGTCTCGACGCACTCGGACTCACGATGTACGGCCAGATGACCGCGGGCTCGTGGATCTACATCGGCACGCAGGGCATTCTGCAGGGCACGTTCGAGTGCTTCGCGTCCGTCGCCAAGACGCGCTTCGACAACACGCTGCGCAACAAGCTCGTGGTGACGGCCGGGTTGGGGGGGATGGGGGGCGCGCAGCCGCTGGCCGCCACCATGAATGGCGCGGCTTTTCTGGGGGTAGACGTCGACGAACAGCGGATCCGCCGGCGGGTGGAGACTCGCTACTGCGAT
>DATENV010000277.1:0-5335 GCA_035274805.1 Sphingomicrobium sp.
GCCAGGGCCTGCGGGACGCCAAGCCTGCGCTTGACCTGCGTCATATCCGGCGAGTCGACGATGCGGGTGCGATAGCCGGCCCGGCGCGCCGCCGAGGCCCAGGCCAGGCAGCAGCCGCAGCCCGGATCACGATAGATCGTCATGTCGCGTGGGCCGAGCGGCACCGCTTGCGCGACTCCCGGCACCAGCAGCGCCAAGGCGCTCGCGGCTCCGACGAGCGCCTGCCGCCGCGTCAAGGCCTGTCGTGTCATCATCTCCATCTTTCGATCCTCCTCGATCTCCATGATTCGACTCTCTCTCGCAATGCGTTTCCAGCGGCTGCTAGCGCCGTGCCCGTCTTCACGAATGAAGGCTGTCGCTGTCGCCGCACGGCACTTCCTCGGTCTGAATCGTGGCGTGCGAGATCTCGAACCGCTCGCGAAGCATCTTCGCCAGCGATGCACGGACGCTCTCGGCAACCGCGCCCTGGGCGAGTTCCACATGCACCGAGAGGCTGCTGTCGTCGCTGGTCAGCGACCAGACATGGAGGTCGTGAACGCCCGCGACCCCTCGCGTCTCCCCGATCGCCGCCCTGATCTCGACGATGCTCAGTCTCCCGGGCACGCCCTCAAGCAGGATATGGGTCGTATCCTTGAGCAGCGACCAGGTTCTCGGCAGCACCCACAGGCCGATCCCGATCGCGACGACCGGATCGACCCACTGCCATCCGGTAAACATGATGACGAGTGCGCCGGCGATGACCCCGACCGAACCGAGCATGTCGGCCCAGACCTCGAGATAGGCCCCCTTGACGTTGAGGCTCTTGTCCTTTCCCGCGCTGAGCAGGCGCATTGCGATCAGGTTGATCACAAGGCCGATCGCCGCGACGATCAGCATGCCGCCCGAGCCGACCTCCTCGGGCACGAAAAAGCGCCCGATGCCTTCCCAGAGCACATAGGCAGCGACGGCGAACAACAGCAGCGCGTTGAACGCGGCCGCCAGGATCTCGAATCGCCGGTATCCGAAGGTCCGGGTGTCGTCGGCCGGACGCTGGCCGATCCTGACCGCCGCGAGCGCGATGGCGAGCGCCGCGGCGTCGGTGAACATATGGGCCGCGTCCGACAGCAAAGCGAGGCTGTTGAACACATAGGCGCCCACCAGTTCTGCGATCAGGAAGGTCGCGGTCAGCGCGAGCGTGATCGCCAGCATCCTGCTGTTCGCGCCGGCCGCGTGATTGTGGGCATGGCCCTTATCGTCGTGGCCCGAGCTCATCTTTTCTTCTCCTTCTTGTCGTCGGCATGCCGGTCCGCGGGGTCGGTGGAGGTCGGGGCGCCACCCGTCGGCGCGTTCAGCCATTGGTCGGCGTCTGCCCGCCGTGACGGCTCGAAGAAGCGGACCTCGCCGACAAGTCCCGTTCCCGCGGCTTTTGCGCCCCAGTCCTTCCATCGCGCCTCGCCGACGATGGCGATGCGGGCGATCGGATGCGGTCCCTTATGGTCGAGCTTCAGTCCCTCGAGCAGCCGGTCGAGGCTCCAGCTTTCGAAGCGTGGCCCGAGCCGAATGAGCATCCTGACCGGCGCGGCGCGGCCGTTGGCGAACCATTCGAGCCGGGTCACCAGCTCAAAATAGTCCTCGGTCGTGAGCTGGCCGTCCGCATCGACCAGCAGCAGCCCGCCATCAGCGTCACTGACAGTCAGCACGGATTGTCTCCCTCAAAGGATGCCTGAACCCGCTCATTTGGCCGGCATCGTCCGGCCGAACACATCCTCGTCCTGATATTCGCCAGGCACGTGCCGTTTGCGGCGGATGCGCAGCAGCAGATGGCTGATCGCGGGCAGCACGAAGAGGGTCAGCAAAGTGGCGACGATCAGGCCGGCGATGACCACGATCGCCAACGGCTTCTGGACCTCGGCGCCGCGGCCGGTCGCGACCGCCATCGGGATAAACCCGATCGCGGGGACGATGCCGGTGATCAGGACCGCGCGGACACGCTCCATCAATCCTTCGGCGACGGCGGTGTCGACCGCCATGCCGTCGTCGATCCGTTGTCGGATGCTGGACATGACGACCAGGCCGTTGAGGACGGTGACGCCGGACAGGACGATGAACCCCACCGCCGCCGAGATCGAGAAAGACTGCCCGGAAAGCGCGAGCCCGAAGACGCCGCCGGCAAGGCCGAGCGGCACCGCCGAATAGACGGCAAGGGCGGACGACACGCTGCGCAGCGCCATGAACAAGAGCCCGAAGATCAGGACGAACACGACCGGGATCACCAGCGACAGCCGAGCGGAGGCCGCCTGCAGATTCTCGAACTGGCCGCCCCACTGGATAAACACGCCCGGCGGAAGCTGAACCTCCCGGGCGACGCGCTCCTGAGCCTCGGTCACATAGGAGCCAAGGTCGCGGCCGCGGACATTGGCCTGGACGACGACGCGGCGCTGTCCATTCTCTCGGCTGACCTGGTTGACGCCTTCCGAGAATTGGAACCGGGCAAGCTCGCGCAGCGGCACAGAATGGCGCGGCCCGCTACCGCTTTCCGGCAGCATCACCGGCAAGGCCCCGACCGCGTCGAGATCGTTGCGCGTCGCATTGGCGAGGCGGACGACGATGTTGAAGCGGCGGTCGCCTTCGAAGACCAGTCCCGATTCCCGGCCGCCAAGCGCCGCCGAGACGGTATCGCTGACATCGCCGACCGACAGGCCATAACGCGAGATGGCGTCGCGGTTGAACTGGACGTCGAGCGTCGGGAATCCCGCCGTCTGCTCGACCCGCAGGTCCGCAGTTCCATCGACTCCGTTCAGCACGGTCGCGATGCGCCGCGACACCTGCTCGAGCTGTTCGAGATTGTCGCCGAACACCTTGACCGCAAGGTCGCCGCGCACGCCCGCAATGAGCTCGTTGAAGCGCATCTCGATAGGCTGGCTGACCTCGAACGCATTGCCGGTCAGCGTCGCCATGCGCTGTTCGATCCGCTCGACGATTTGTTCCTTGGAGGTGACGCCGGCGGGCCATTGGTCGCTCGGTCTGAGGATCACGAACGCATCGGAGGCATTTTGCGGCATCGGGTCGGTCGCGACCTCGGCCGTGCCGGTCTTCGAATAGACATAGGCGACTTCCGGCAGCGACGAGATGGCCCGCTCGACGCGCCTCTGCATGTCGAGCGATTGTTCGAGCGAGGTCGACGGAATGCGGATCGCCTGCATCGAAAGGTCGCCCTCGTCGAGCTGCGGGATGAACTCGCGGCCGAGCGTGGTGAACAGGAGGCCGGCCAGGACGAACGTCCCAAGCCCGGCACCGATCCAGGGCCAGGGCCGGGCGATCACCCGCTTGAGGACCGGTTCATATTTCTCCTTGGTCCACGCGATGACCCTTACCTCTTTCTCCGACACCTTGCCGCGGATCAGGACCGCCACCATCGCCGGAACGAAGGTCAGAGAGAGAATGAAGGCGCCGACGAGTGCGAACATCACGGTCACCGCCATGGGCGTGAACATCTTGCCCTCGACCCCGCTGAAGGTGAGCAGGGGCGCGAAGACGAGGAGGATGATGGCCTGGCCGTAAATGGTGGGCCGCACCATTTCCTTCGACGCTTCGAACACTTCGTGCAGACGTTCGGATACGTTCAGCAGCCGGCCTTCATGATGTTGGCGTTCCGCCAGTCGCCTGAGGCAATTTTCGATAATGATGATCGAGCCGTCGACGATGAGGCCGAAATCGAGCGCGCCGAGGCTCATCAGATTGCCCGACACGCCGTAATAATTCATCCCGATCGCCATCATCAGGAAGGACAGAGGGATGACGAGCGCGGCGATCAGGGCCGCGCGGATGTTGCCGAGCAGCCAGAACAGGGAGGCGATCACCAGCAACGCGCCGATGACCAGATTCTCCTCGACCGTCGAGATGGTGGCCTCGACCAGAGCCGAGCGATCATAGACCGTCGTCACCTTGACGCCGGGTGGAAGCGAGCGGGAGACTTCGGTCAGGCGCTCGGAGACCGCGTTGGCGACGATGCGGCTGTTGCCGCCGGCAAGCATGAGCGCGGTGCCGATCACGACCTCGCGCCCGTTCATCGAAGCGGCGCCGGTGCGAAGCTCGCCGCCCACCGTCACATTGGCGACATTGCCGACCGTGATCGGGATGCCGCCGCGATTGGCGACGGTCGTTCGGGCAATCTCGTCGACATGGCGGATGCGGGCATCGGCCCTGACCAGGAAAGCCTCGCCGCCGCGCTCGACGAAATTGGCGCCGACCGAAATGTTGGCGCGCTCGAGCGCGCTGGCCAGCTCAGAAAAAGAGATGCCGTAGGCGGCCAGCCTGTCGGGATTGGGTTGGACCACGAATTGCTTCTCATAGCCGCCGATCGAATCGACCCCGGCGATATTCTCCACCGTCCGCAATTGCGGCCGCACGACCCAATCCTGGATGGTCCGCAAATAAGCGAGGCGCGCGACCGGGTCGGTCAGACGCTCGCCTTCGGGGGTGAGATAGGACCCGTCCGGCTGGGGGCCGGGCCGCCCGGCCACGCGAGGCGCGTTCGGGTCGTAATCGACCGACCACATCAGCACTTCGCCGAGGCCGGTCGAGACCGGCCCCATTTGCGGCTCAGCGCCTTCGGGGAGATTTTCCCTCGCCTGCGCGAGGCGCTCGGCGACCTGCTGGCGTGCGAAATAGATGTCGACGCTTTCGTCGAACACCGCCGTCACCTGGGCAAAGCCGTTGCGCGAGATCGAGCGGCTATGGTCGAGGCCGGGAATGCCGGCGAGCGTGGTCTCGATCGGGAAGGTGACGAGCCGTTCCATGTCGAGCGGGCCGTAGGCGGGCGCCGAAATGTTGACCTGCACCTGCTTGTTGGTGATGTCGGGGACCGCGTCGATCGGCAGGCGGAACAGCTGGTAGGCGCCGAGCGCGGCGACGACGAGCGTCATGGCGAGCACGGCCCAGCGGAAGCGGATGGCGGCGTCGAGAATACGGCTAATCATGGCGAACTGATCCTGTGGCCGCCAAGGGCAGCGGCGCTGAAAGGGAGGGCGGCGTGCGAGGGCTCAATGTTCGGCCTCGCTCGCGCCGAGCTGGGACTTCAGCACGAAGGCGCCCTGCGTCACGACGTTGAGGCCGGGGCGAAGCCCCTCGAGGATTTCGATCCTGCCGCCGCTGCGCTGGCCGACGGTCACGGCGACCGCCTGGAAGCCGCCAGCGACCTGGACGAAGACCATGTCCCGGCCGCCGACCTGCTGAACGGCTTCCTCGGGCAGCACGATGACCTGCGGCGCATTGGTGCGCGGCATGATCCGCGCGCGTACGGCCTGGCCCTGGGCGAGGCCCGCCGGAATGCCGATCGGCTGGAGGACCACGGTCG
>DATENV010000278.1:0-7125 GCA_035274805.1 Sphingomicrobium sp.
TTGGCTGGAAGGTGCGCTTCATCGCTCATGCCTTTAAGTTCGAATTCAAAGAAAAAGGGCCGCCCTTGAGGCAGCCGCTGTCGTGCGCGCCGATAGTGGAGGAGGGCAGGCAAGTCAATTGCCGCCGCCGGATTCCGGCACTTGCGGGCGCTGTTCCTCTTCGGCCTTGCGCAGCGCCTCGCGCCGCTTCGCCGAGCGGCGCTGGAGCGCCCAGTCGGTCCACCGCCCCGCCTTCGGCTGCCAGCGCTTGAACTTCACATAACGGCGCTTGGCCCACATGCTGGTCTTGAGGATCAGGGCGGCGCCGGGCGCGATCAGGAACACGCCGCCGGGGCCTGGCAGCGGCGCGATGATCAGCCCCAGCACGACCAGCACGACGCCAAACGCGAGCAGGCCCCATTCGACCCACGGCTGGTCCATGAATTTTCGCAACTGATCGCGCGTCATCATGCGCCGTGATGTGGCCATGCCCGCCCGATCGCGCAAGCCGCTTGCGGCGAAGGTCCAGAACGGTCTAGCTTTGCTCCGCCGAGCTAGGGGGAGTGTGTACCTCATCATCGTCACCCCCGCGAAAGCGGGGGTCCCGCTGCCTTCTCAGCCTGCGTCAGGAATAAGCGGGATTCCCGCTTTCGCGGGAATGACGGGGAAGGTGGGCACTTAATGGCCGCGACCGTCGCCACCGTCGCTTACCTCGGTCTCGAAGCCCGCGCGGTCGAGGTTCAGGTGCAGCTGACCTCGGGCGTGCCCAAGTTCACCATCGTCGGGCTTCCCGACAAGGCGGTAGCGGAAAGCCGCGAACGGGTGAGAGCCGCGCTCGCCTCTATCGGCCTCGCGCTTCCGCCGAAGGTCATCACAGTGAACCTGTCCCCGGCCGACCTTCCCAAGGAAGGCTCGCACTACGATTTGCCGATCGCGCTCGGCCTGCTGGCATCGATCGGCGCCACCGATGCGGAAACGCTGTCGCATTACGTTGCCGTGGGTGAGCTTAGCCTCGACGGCCGGATCGCGACGTCACCAGGCGTGCTGCTGGCGGCGATCCATGCCTCGTCGCTCGACAAAGGGCTGATTTGCCCGGCCGCGCAGGGCAGCGAGGCGAGCTGGGCCGGCCAGCTCGACGTGATTGCCGCGCCGGACCTGCTCGCGCTGCTTGCCCACCTCAAAGGGACGTCGCTGTGCCCGATCCCGCCGGTCGCCGAGGCCGAGCCGCCGAACGGCGGGCCCGATCTTGCGCAGGTCAAGGGCCAGGAGGTCGCCAAGCGCGCACTGGAGATCGCCGCCGCGGGCGGGCACAATCTGCTGATGAGCGGCCCCCCGGGCGCGGGCAAGTCGCTGCTCGCGGCGTGTCTTCCGGGTATTCTTCCGCCGCTGCAGCCGAGCGAGGCGCTCGAAGTGTCGATGGTCGCCTCGGTCGCCGGTGAGCTCGACGGTGGCCGGATTCGTCGCCGGCGGCCGTTCCGAGCGCCGCACCACAGCGCGTCGATGCCCGCGCTGGTCGGCGGCGGCCTCAAGGTCCGGCCCGGCGAGATCAGCCTCGCCCATCTCGGCGTACTGTTCCTCGACGAGCTTCCGGAGTTCCAGCGCCCGGTCCTCGACTCGCTCCGCCAGCCGCTCGAGACCGGCAATGTCAGCGTCGCCCGGGCCAACACCCACGTCACCTTTCCGGCGCGGGTCCAGCTCATCGCCGCGATGAATCCGTGCCGCTGCGGCCATCTCGGCGATCCCGCGCTCGCCTGCAGCCGCGCGCCGCGCTGCGCCGCCGATTACCAGGCGCGCGTGTCGGGTCCGCTCCTCGACCGGATCGACCTGCATGTCGAAGTGCCCGGCGTGTCGGCTGCCGATTTGACGCTCCCGCCGCCGGCCGAGGGCAGCGCCGAGGTCGGGCGGCGCGTGGCCGCCGCACGGCAGGTCCAGGCGGATCGCTACAACGGGCATGGGCCTCGCACGAATGCCGAGGCCGACGGCGAATTGCTCGACGCTGTCGCAACCCCCGACGAGCCCGGCCGCAAGCTGCTCGCCGATGCGGCTGCCGCGATGCGCCTGTCGGCGCGCGGCTTCCATCGCGTGCTTCGGGTCGCGCGGACGATCGCCGATCTCGCCGGGGCCGAGCAGGTTGGGCGGATCCACGTCGCCGAGGCGCTCAGCTACCGCCGGCAAGCCCCGAGGAACTAATCCGCGTCCTCGCGGTGCAGCACCTTGTTGATTACCTGCCGCGCGGTATCGCGGATCACGTGGCCGGCATCTTCGTCCCGAACCATCGACATCATGAAGCCCTTGGCCTCCTTGAAGCTGATGTGCGGGGGCAGGGGCGCGATCTCCGCGTCGGTCTTGACCTCGAGGACGACCGGGCGATCCGCTGAAAGCGCCGTGTCCCATGCGCTCGCGAGGTCTTTGGGATCGTCGACGAAGATGCCCTTGAGGCCGATCTGCTCGGCGAACTGCGAATAGCGGACGTCGGGGATGTCCTGGCTGGCGTCGTAGCGCGGGTTGCCGTTCATCACCCGTTGCTCCCAGGTGACTTCGTTCAGGTCCTCGTTGTTGAACACGCAGACCACCAGCCGCTGGTCGGGCCAGCGCTCGCGATACTTGGCGACGGTGATGAGCTCGGCCATGTTGTTCATCTGCATCGCGCCGTCGCCGACCAGCGCGACGACCGGACGGTCCGGATGGGCGAATTTGGCGCCGATCGCGTAGGGCACGGCCGCGCCCATCGAGGCGAGCCCGCCCGAGAGCGATGCCAGCTGCCCGCGCTTGACGCGATAGTCGCGCGCGTACCAGTTGGCGCAAGAGCCGCTGTCGCTGGTGACGATGGCGTTCTCCGGAAGGCGAGGAGACATCTCCCACACCACGCGCTGCGGATTGACCGGATGCGCCTTGGTCTTGGCGCGCGCCTCGAGGGTCTCCCACCAGTCGTTCATCCAGCCTTCGATTTTCTTCTGCCAGTCGCGGTCTTTCTTCGCCTCCAGCATCGGCAGGAGCAGGCGCAGCGTCTCGGCGGCGCTGCCGTGAAGGTTCACCTCGCACGGGTAGCGGAGCGAGAGCATGGCTGGGTCGATGTCGATCTGCACCGCGCGCGCGGCGCCGGTCTCGGGCAGGAATTCCGACCAGGGGAAGCCGCTGCCGACGATCAGCAGGGTGTCGCAGCCGTTCATCAGGTCGGAGCTTGGGCGTGTCCCGAGCAGGCCGATCGAGCCGGTGACGAACGGCAAATCGTCGGGAAGCACGGACTTGCCGAGCAACGCCTTGGCAACGCCCGCGCCGAGCCGTTCGGCGACCTCGATGACCTCGTCGGCCGCCCCGGCAGCGCCCGCGCCGACCAGCATCGCCACCTTCTCGCCGGCGTTGAGCACGGCCGCCGCTCGCCGCAAATCCGCCTCGGCGGGGACGACGATCGGTCTCGAATAGCCCGGGCCCGAGCGCGTAAAGCCATGCGCTCTTTTGGGCTCCTCGAACGCCTGTTCCTGCACGTCCTTGGGGATGATGATCACCGACGGCGCGCGGTGAGCGAGCGCAAGCCGGATCGCGCGATCGACGACATGGGGAAGCTGGGCCGGGTGCGTAACCTCCTGCACATATTCCGCGACGTCGGCGAACATCCGGTCGAGGTTGAGCTCCTGTTGGTAGCTGCCGCCCCGCACCGTCGCCTCCGCCTGGCCGCAGATCGCGAGCACCGGCATATGATCGAGCTTCGCGTCGTAGAGGCCGGTGATGAGGTGGGTCGCGCCGGGACCGCCGGTCGCCAGGCAGACGCCGAGCTCACCGGTGAACTTGGCATGCGCCACGGCCATGAAGGCGCCCATTTCCTCGTGCCGCGGCTGGATGAAGTCGATGTCCCCGTCGCGCTGGAGAGCGCCGATGACGCCGTTGATGCCGTCGCCCGAATAGCCGTAGATTCGCTTGACGCCCCAGGCTTTCAGCCGGTCGACGAAAAAGTCGGCGGTTTTCATTGCTGCATCCGCTCGTGCCGTTGTGGATTACTCGACAACGCCTGATGGCCGCCCGATGCTCCGCCGACCGATTGCAAGCCCGGCGCGGCGTCGCTAGCTAACATCGCCGCGTGCCCCTGTGGCGGAATGGTAGACGCGCTCGACTCAAAATCGAGTTCCTTCACCGGAGTGTCCGTTCGAGTCGGACCAGGGGCACCATTCTTCGTGTCGGATTTACTCCGTGACGGCACGCGCTCGCGCCGATATTCTCGCCGCCATGGACGCGCGCACCCGCAAGCGGCAGCAGGTCGAGGACGACGATACCGACGCCTTGGTGATGCTGGAAACGGTCACCGCCAAGCGCGATCGGCTGCTTGCCTCGCTGGCCCTGATTGCCGGCATCGGCGTCGTTGTCGGCTTGCCGTTCGCGCTGCGGGCAGGCGCGGAGTTTTTCATGCCGGTCACGGCCGCGCTGGTGGTCGCGATCGCGCTGGTGCCGCTGCTCGAATGGTTCGAGCGCCGCGGCATCCCGCCCAAGCTGTCGGCGGGGCTGTGCGTCGTCCTGTTCGTGATGCTGGCGCTGTTCGCGATCGGATCGATCGTGGTCCCGGCAAGCGACTGGGTGGCACAGGTCCCAACCAAGATCGGCAAGGTGCGCGGCGCGCTCGAGCCGATTTTCGATCTCTACAAGAACCTCGACCGCTTCATCGATCGGACGGTCTCGCAGATCCAGGTCGCGGGCGCGCAGTCGTCATCATCGACCCGCGCCGTCCGCATCGAAACCCCCAACTCGATGCTTGGCCTCCTCACCAGCTCGGCGCCGCATCTGCTGGTCCAGCTCTTTTTCGCGCTGCTCGTAATCTTCTTCTTCCTCGCCGGCTGGACCGCGATGCGCAAGAAAACGATCGTCAGCCGCGGCAGCTTCGAAGGCGCGCTGACGACCGCGCGCGTGATTCAGCAGGTGGTCGACGCGACCTCGACCTATCTCGGGACGATCACGCTGATCAACATCGGGCTCGGGGCCCTTACGGCGCTTGCCTTGTGGTGGCTCGGGATGCCGTCGCCCGTGATGTGGGGCGGCATCGTCGCCGTCGCCAACTACATCCCCTATCTCGGGCCGATCGTCTGCGCCCTGCTGCTGTTCCTCGGCGGCCTGATGATTTACCCGGACATCTGGGGAGCGCTCCTCCCGCCTGCGGCGTTCGTCGGCTTCCACCTGATCGAAGCCAATCTCTTCACCCCGATGGTGGTCGGCCACCGGCTGACGATCAGCCCGTTGTCGATCCTCATTTCGCTGTCCTTTTGGGCCTGGGTCTGGGGCACCACCGGCGCCCTTCTCGCCGTGCCGCTGCTGATCATCATGAAGACCGTCTTTGCTGCCGCGGGCACCCCGGACATCGCCGGATTCCTGTTCGAACACGGCACCTTGACCCATGTCGGCGACCCCAATGAGGAAGAGGAGGACGAGCGCCAGGAAATGCAGCCGGCGATGGTTGACACTCCACAGCCCCGCTCCTAGGTGCCCCGCACGCCAAAAACGCGGGTGTAGCTCAGTCGGTTAGAGCGCCGGCCTGTCACGCCGGAGGTCGCGGGTTCGAGCCCCGTCACTCGCGCCACTTTCCACATGCATTTGGAGTGGATTACATCGGTGCCCGATGGGCGCTGATCTTTCCGCTTATGGCGTGCTCGGCCTCGACCCGGGCGCCGACGACGCCGCGATCGAGCAGGCCTATCGGCGGCTCATCAAGCAGCATCATCCGGACCGCTCGGGCGGAGACGCTGCGCGCGCGACGGAGATCAATCGCGCCTACGCGGAGCTTCGGACGGCCCGCAACCTCCGCGACCCGCTCGAGCTCAACGACGACTGGGCCTTGCCGACGCGCGAGGGCAGCGCGTGGATATTCCTCGCATTGTTGCTCGCGGTCGCGACCGTATTCCTGTTGCTCGCGCGGCCGCCGCAAGATGGATTGTCCGAAGGTCTAGGCGCGCGCGGCGCGGCAACTGCGCCGGCAAAGCCCGGTTCATCGAAATCGGGCTTGATGGATCAGCCTCTCAACGCCTTGGCGATCGACCGCTCGACGCGCGACGCCATGCACCTGGCCGGAACGAGCGATGAGATGGCGCTGGCCCGCGCGAGCCGTGACTGTCACCATCTCCTCCGTCGCAATCCCAGCCTGGTCCAGCTCGATCGCTGCGCCGCGTTCGACGACGCCGTCGTTCAGCTGCAGGATCGTGATCCGCTGCGCGACCAGGGGCCGTTCAGCGAGATCGCGGTCACCGGCCGGATCTGGAGCGGTGCGTCTGCATTGTCCGACGATTCGGTCGCGATTGACGGCCGTCTCGACCGCATTCGCCTGCGGGTCGAGCGGACGCTCGCGCCGTTCGTCGAAGCGGGTCGGCCGTCAGGTAAGGGAGATTAGCGCTGACCTGATGCGCCGGCCGCGCTGGCGACCGGAGCGCTGGCAACCGAAGCGCTGGCAGCAGTGGATTTTCCCAGCGGCACTTGGTTGTCGGCGACGGTGTCACTCGATAGCGACCATTTCAGATTATCGGACGTTTCGAACTTCTTCGAATAATCCTCATGCGCGGCAGCATCCGAAGCCTTGCGCGCCTCGAGGTTGAACCGCACCGCCACCCGCTTGTCGCCGCGGAGCGAGGGCGAGAGCTTGAGCGCCTCGGCACCCGGGATCTCGTTGATCGCCCTGGCGACCTGGCTCTGGCCATAGACCGGCGTAATATGGGGGACGGCAAGCGCCGCAGTCCGCAGCGCCGCGGCATTCGGCTCATGCCCTGCGTAGGTCTTGGCGAACACGGCCGGCTGGCCCCAGCCGCCGGCCCAGCGATAGAAGAGGTGCGCGCCGACGACCGCGTTCTTGGCCATCGTCGATGCCCAATAGGGGACGACATAGTCGGCGTGATAATGGGTCGCCCAGCCGACCGGCGCATAGACCGCGCCGTCGAGCGCCTGCTCGGCGACTTGCGTCGCACGGCGCCAGCCGTCCGGATCGGGGCGGCGGTTGAGCGAGCCGTCGCAGGTGAAGGTGAACTGGCAGCCGGTGGCCCTCGTCGAGCCTTGATAGACGACGCCGCAGACGGTCGCCGGAAAGGCCGGGTGGCGCACCCGGTTGAGCACGACCTGAGCGACCGCGCGCCCGCCGCTTTCGTCCTGGTTGCCGGCTTCGTAATAGACCGCGCTGGCAAG
>DATENV010000279.1:0-2077 GCA_035274805.1 Sphingomicrobium sp.
GCTGACCAGCCGCCCGTCGATCGCGGCGAGGCCAAGCACGATCAGGCCAAGGCCGATGAAGTCCTGCGGCGCCAGCGTTTCGCTGAGGAACAACGCGCCCAGCAGGATCGCGACCGGCGGCACCAGCAAGGTGACCAGCAGCGCATTGGTCGCGCCCGACGTTTCGATCAGCCGGAAGTAGAGCACATAGCCGAACGCGGTGCACAGCAGCGCCAGCGCGACGATCGCGCCCCACGCGCTGACCGGCGGGAAAGCTTGGGTCCACGGGCGGTCGACCAGCATCGACACAGGCAGCATCACCAGCGCGCCGGCAGTCAGCTGGCCGGTGGTGACGCTGAGCGGCGAAATGCCCTGCCGGCGGAACCGGCGGGCCCACACCGCGGCCAGCGCGTAGCTCAGGGAGGCGGTGACGCAGGCAAGTTGTGCGAGTGCGCTGGTGCCGAGGCTCGATAGCAGCGACGGGCCGATCATCGTCGCGACTCCGCCGAAGCCGAGCAGCACGCCGGCGATCTTGCGCGGAGTCATCCGCTCGTCGTGGGTGAGGAAGTGAGCGACCAGCACGCCCCAGATCGGCGTCGTTGCATTGAGAATCGAAGCGAGGCCGCTGGCAATGTGCGTCTGGCCCCAGCCGAACAGCGCGAACGGCAGTGCATTGTTGAGCAGCGCCAGCAGCACGATCGAGCCCCAGGCGCCCGGCGGCAGGGCGAGGCCCTGGCCCTTGAAGCGGAGGAAGAGCCACATCGCGACGGCCGCGATCGTCAGCCGCAGCCAGACATAGGTGAGCGGCGGCACGTGACGGACCGCAACGCCGATGAAGAAGAAGGCGCCGCCCCAGATCAGGGCGAGCGTGCCGAGGATCAGCCAGTCGCTGCGATTCATCACCGTGCGGATCACGTGCCGGTCATGCGGCGCGATCGGCGGCGCGGCTTCCGCCTGCTTGCGGTCAAACGCTTCTGGCTGGATCGGTTTCATGGCCGGGCGGAAATAACCGGTCGGCCGATAAGGCCGCCAACAAATGCCCCAACCGGGGCGATAAGCTGAGCTTATCTAATCCCTCAGCAGCTCATTGATGCTCGTCTTGGAGCGCGTGCGCTCATCGACGCGTTTGACGATCACCGCGCAGGCGAGGCCCGGGCCGCCGTCCTTGCCGGGCATCGACCCGGGAACGACGACCGAATATTCGGGCACCCGGCCGTAGTGGACCTCGCCGCTGGCGCGGTCGACGATCTTGGTCGAGGCGCCAAGGAACACGCCCATCGACAGTACCGAGCCGCGCTCGACGATGACGCCCTCGGCAACTTCCGAGCGGGCGCCGATGAAGCAATTGTCCTCGATGATCACCGGGCCGGCCTGGAGCGGCTCGAGCACGCCGCCGATCCCGGTGCCGCCAGAGATGTGCACGTTTTTGCCGATCTGCGCGCAGCTGCCGACCGTCGCCCAGGTGTCGACCATCGTGCCCTCGCCGACGCGCGCGCCGATGTTGACGAAGCTCGGCATCAGCACCGCGCCGGGCGCGACATAGGCGCCCCGGCGGACGATCGCGCCGGGCACGGCTCGAAAACCGGCGTTAGCGAATTCCTTCCCGCCCCAGCCGGCGAATTTCGACGGCACCTTGTCCCACCAATGCGCGCCGCCGGGACCCCCGGCGATCGCTTCCATCGGATTGAGGCGGAAGGACAACAGCACCGCTTTCTTGAGCCATTGGTGGACGGCCCAATCGCCGTTGGCCTTCTCGGCGATGCGCGCCTCACCGGAGTCGAGTGCGGCCAGCGCGGCATCGACGGCCTGACGGACCTCGCCCTTGGTGTCAGTGCCGACCGAATCGCGTTGGTCCCAGGCGCGCTCGATCAGCGCCTGCAGCTCAGCCGTCATTCCTCGTCCCCCAGGATGCTTTCCAGCCAATCGCCGATATCCGTCACGCGGACATCGACGATCCCCTGGTCATAGCCGTGGTTGCCGCGCTCGGAGCCATTGTCGACCCACACCGTGGTCATCCCCAGCTCTTTCGCGGGGGCAAGGTTCTGCGCCATGTCGTCGGCCAGCAGCGCGTGACGAGGATCGATCCCGAACCGCTCGC
>DATENV010000280.1:0-2842 GCA_035274805.1 Sphingomicrobium sp.
CTCAGGCTGCTCCACAAGATCACGCCGGCAACCGCGAGGCTCATCACCGGGTCGACCCAGCGTTGACCCGTCCACAGGATCACCACCCCCGCGAACACGACGGCGGCGGAAACCGCGGCGTCCGCCGCCATGTGCTGGAAAGCCGCGCGGACATTGAGGTCATGCTCGCGTCCGCGTGCAAACAGCAGCGCGGTTGCGACGTTGACGACAATCGCCAGTGCGGCGACCCAGATCATCGTGCGCGCCTCGGCCGCCGCCGGTTGAAACAGCCGCCGCACGGCCTCGGCGCCAATCGCCCCGACCGCGACGAGGAGCAGCAGGGCGTTGGTGAGGGCTGCGAGAATCGAGGCCTTCTTGAGCCCGTAGGTGAAACGTGGCGAGGGCGAGCGCTTGGCCATCACCGCGCCGGCCCAGCCGACGACCAGGCTCAGCACGTCCGACAGATTGTGTGCCGCGTCCGCCAGGAGCGCCATCGAATTGCTGAGGAAACCGAAGATCGCTTCGACCGCGACGATCGCGACGTTGAGCAGGATGCCGACGGCGAACGCCCGCGTGAAATCGTCATGGTGGTGATGCGCGTGGCCCGACATTGGGCGCGCCCTAGCAAAGCGACGCCCGCAGACTCAAACGACGGTCCATCGAAAATCGGCGGCCCCTCGTCGCATGGGTGGCTTGCGATAATATATCATTAGCCTTAGGCGCCGCCGAAACTTCCGTGTTGGGAAATCATGAAATTCGATCCCGGGCTGCTCGCAACGGCGGTCATCCTCATTTCCGTGACGCCGGCCGCAGCACAGCAGGCATCACACGCCGATTCGCCCACCGTTGTCGAGGGCGGGGCGGGAGCCGGTGCAAGCAATGGCGCCGCTGCGCCGCCAACGCCTGGCGATGCGCGGGAAGCTCACCCCGACTCCGACCAAGCGATCGTCGTCACCGGCGTTAAGAGATCCGCTGGCGACATCCTCGGCGGCGTCTCTGTGCTCGACAAGGAAGAATTGACCCACGACGCCCGCACAAGCATCGGTGAGACGCTTAAGGATCTGCCCGGAGTCACGGCGTCCAGTTTCGGCCCGGTGGCGTCGCGACCCATCCTGCGCGGCCTCCAGGGCGAGCGCGTCCGAGTCCTGTCCGACGGCATCGGCAGCCTCGACCTGTCCTCGTCCGATCCCGATCACGCCGTGGCGGTCAATCCATTGACTGCCGAGCGGATCGAGGTGCTGCGCGGGCCCTCGGCGCTGCTGTTCGGCTCTTCCGCGATCGGCGGTGTGGTCAATGTCATCGACACGCGCATCCCCCGCTCAGTTCAGGATAAGCCGGTCCGCGTCGACGCGCTCGCCAATTACAGCTCGGCCGCCGACGAGCGCTCGGGCAATCTATCGGTCGACGTTCCGCTCGGCGGGCACTTCGTCGCCCATGCTGACGGCGCTTATTCCAAATTCGACGACCTTCACGTCGGCGGCCATTTGCTTTCCCGAGATCTGCGCGAACAGGCACTCGCCCGCCCTGACCCCGAAATTCGGGAACTGGGCGACCTTAAGGGCAACCTTCGCAACACCGCCGGACGGCTCGGCGACATCGCCGCGGGGGCCGCCTATGTCGATGGCGACCTCAACGTCGGCCTGTCGGTCAGCCATCACACCTTCCGCTACGGCGTTCCCATCCGCTTCTCGCTCGATCCCCAGATCGAAGCCGAGGAACCGACCCTTAGTGGCCGGCAAACGCGCGCCGATGCGCGGGTCAATATTCCGCTCGGCGGCCCCTTCAAGATCTTCGAGTTCCGCGGCGGTATTGCGAAATATCACCACGACGAGATTGAGCCTGACGGCGAGATCGGCTCCAATTTCCGCACACGCGGCGGTGAGCTGCGCGCCGACGTCGTCCAGAACGATCGCGGCGGCTGGGGCGGCACCAGCGGCGTGCAATTCTTCCGCCAAAGAGTCTTACTGAGCGGCGACGAAAAGTACCTGCCAGACAGCACCAACCGGCAGCTTGGCCTCTTCACCCTGCAGTCGTTCGTGATGGGCAAGGTGCGCTTCGAAGGCGGCGCTCGGATCGAGTTCGCCAAGATCCATGCCGACGAGGATGAAATCATCGCCGAGCACGGCGGGCCCATCGGGACCATGCCGTTCAGCCGAAGCTTCATGCCGGCATCGGTATCGCTCGGCGCCAATTACGAGTTCTCGTCGGGATGGCGCGCGGGCTTATCGTTCTCCCACAGCGAGCGGGCGCCGTCGATCGACGAGCTTTTCTCCCAGGGACCGCACGGCGGCAGCCAGTCCTTCCTGTTCGGCAACCCGAACCTCAGCAAGGAGACGGACAATTCGATCGAGCTCAGCGTCCACCGCACGACCGGGCCGATCCACGTCCAGGGCAGCATCTACTACAGCCGTTTTACCAACTTCATCTATCTCGCGCCGACGGACGAAATCGAAGACGATCTGCCGGCATTCGATTTCCGCGAAGGCAAGGCGAAATATTACGGCTTCGAACTCGGGGCGGACGCCAAGTTCGGCAATGCGATGGGCATCGAGTGGGGCGGCGAGATCGTCGCCGACGCAGTCCGTGCTTCGATCAGCAATTTCGGCCCGGCGCCGCAGATCCCGCCGTTCCGGTTGCTGGGGGCCCTTACGGGCTCGCGCGGCCAGATCGACGGCAGGCTAGAAGTCGAGCGAGTCGCGGCCCAACATCGTACCGCGCCGAATGAAACCGACACCGCCGGCTATACCCTGGTCAATGCGGCGCTCGACTGGCACCCGTTCGCCGCCAACCCCCAGCTGACGTTGTCATTGCAGGGCAATAACCTGTTCGACGTTGTCGCTCGGCGCCATTCGAGCTTCCTCAA